>JBJENT010000277.1:0-5580 GCA_051880335.1 Lachnospiraceae bacterium | reverse complement strand
CCATTTTTCGGAACACGAAAAACTCCAATGCCATCAACAGGCTAAAGCCCATACAGAAAGCTGCCGCTTCACGAATTTTCATTCATGAAAGCGACAGCCTTTGAAATCATCTTATGAATGGATGTACTGCTTTACACACAACATTATTTGTTAGCGATTGCAGTTTTGATAGCTTCTGTCAGCTGTGGAACGATCTTATTTAAATCGCCTACTACACCGTAGTCAGCCACATCAAAGATTGGAGCATCTTCATCTTTGTTGATTGCAACAATGATATCAGATTCTTCCATACCAGCTACGTGCTGGATAGCACCGGAGATACCGATAGCGAAGTATACGTTAGGACGAACTGTTTTACCAGTCTGGCCAACCTGAAGATCTTTTGGTTTCCAGCCGGAGTCTACTACTGCACGAGAGCAGGATACTGTACCACCAAGTACTTCTGCAAGATCTTCCAGTAATTTGAAGTTTTCCGGTGAGCCAACACCACGACCGCCGGATACAAGAATCTTAGCGTCCATGATATCAACTGTATCAGAAACAGCTTTTACTACTTCTTTGATATCTACATATTTGTTGTTCTTTGTAAAGCCTGGGTTGAATTCTACAACTTCTGCTTTTGCACCAGCGATTGGCTCGATCTTCTGCATAACACCAGGACGAACAGTAGCCATCTGAGGACGGTTGTCCGGGCAGGCGATGGTTGCGATTGTGTTACCACCGAATGCAGGACGTGTCATAAGCAACTGATTGTGTTTCTGTTCAGCTTCTTTACCTGGGATTGGAACTAACGGGAAGTCACCAATTTCAAGTACTGTACAATCAGCTGTCAGACCTGTTGCAACACGAGCAGATACAGTAGGACCAAGGTCACGACCAATTGCTGTTGCACCAACTAACATGATGTCTGGTTTGAATTCATTGATAACAGAAGAAAGAGCGTGTGCGTATGGCTCTGTTCTATATTCTTTTAATTCAGGATCGTCAACAACGATAACTCTGTCTGCACCGTATTCTGCTAAAGAGTCTACAAGACCTTTTACATCAGAACCGATTAATACAGCTGTTACGTCAGTATTCAGAGGAGCTGCTAATTCTTTAGCTTTTCCCAGTAATTCATATGCAATGCCGCTGATTACATTATCAACCTGCTGCGCAAATACAAATACACCTTTGTACTGTGCAATCACTTCTGGACTCATTTTCATAATTGTTCACCACTTTTCCTTATAAATAAATTAGATAACATGTTTCTCAGTTAATTTACCTACGATATAAGCTACTGCATCTTCTGGAGAATCTGGAGTAACTTTTTCGCCAGCACCTTTACGTACTTTGTCAGATGCTTTCGCAATCTTTGTAGGAGATCCCATCAGACCAAGGTTGCCGTCTTCTACGTCAACTAAGTCTGCACGTCCCCATGTAGTAATCTCTGCCTTGCAGGCATCGAAGATTCCGCCAGGAGTCATGTAACGAGGATCATTTAATTCAGAAAGTGCTGTAATCAGACATGGCATCTTTGCTTCCAGTACATGATATCTGTCATCATACTGACGCTGAACGATAACCTTGTCACCTTCTACCTTGATATCCTGTGCATAAGAAATAACAGGAAGTCCAAGGTGCTCTGCGATCTGAGGACCAACCTGAGCTGTATCACCATCGATAGCCTGACGACCTGTGATGATCAGATCATAGTCTAATTTTCTAAGTGCACCTGCGATAGTTGTAGATGTTGCCCAGGTATCAGCACCACCTAATACTCTATCTGTAACCAAAATTCCTTTATCAGCGCCCATAGCAATCGCTTCACGAAGAACATCTGTAGCCTTTGGAAGACCCATTGTTAAAACGGTTACTTCTGCGCCATACTGATCTTTTAATCTTAAAGCTGCCTCTAAACCAGCCTTGTCATCAGGATTCATGATAGCAAGCATAGCTCCTCTATCCAGAGTTCCATCCGGATTAAATTTTACGCCACCTTTTGTATCAGGAACCTGTTTAATACAAACTACGATTTTCACGATAACGTACCTCCTATTTTAATAAACTTCCAGAAATAACCATACGCTGAACTTCGGAAGTTCCTTCGTAGATCTCTGTAATCTTAGCATCACGCATCATACGTTCTACATTGTACTCTTTGATGTAACCATAACCACCATGTAACTGAACGCATTTTGTTGTAACTTCCATAGCAACTTCTGCAGCATATAATTTAGCCATAGCAGCTTCTACAGAGTAAGATACTTTAGCGCCTGCAGCATATTCTGCTTTCTTCATAGCAGCTTTGTAAACCAGTAATTTAGCTGCTTCTACTTTTGTAGCCATATCAGCTAACTGGAACTGTGTATTCTGGAACTGTGCGATGGATCTGCCGAACTGTTTTCTTTCTTTTACATATTCGATCGTTGTTTCCAGAGCGCCTTCTGCAATACCAAGAGCCTGAGCAGCGATACCGATACGTCCACCGTCCAGAGTGTGCATAGCGATTGCAAAACCTTTACCTTTCTGACCAAGCAGATTTTCCTTTGGAATACGGCAATCTGTGAAGATCAGTTCATATGTAGAGGATGCGCAGATACCCATCTTGTTTTCTTTGGTACCGAATGTAAAGCCAGGTGTTCCTTTTTCTACGATAAATGCAGAGATTTCTTTCTGCATACGACCACGTTTTTCAATTTTACCTGTTACAGCGATGATAACATAAACATCAGCTTCTTTACCGTTTGTGATAAAGCATTTGGAACCGTTCAGAACCCATTCGCCTGTTTCTTCATCTAAAACAGCTTTTGTCTGCTGACCCTGTGCATCTGTACCGGCACCAGGCTCTGTTAAACCGAAAGCACCCAGTTTCTTGCCGGAGCAAAGATCCGGAAGGTATTTTTCTTTCTGTTCCGGTGTACCATAGGTCTGAATCGGATCTACACAAAGAGAAGTATGTGCAGAAACGATAACACCTGTAGTACCACAAACTTTGGATAATTCTTCAACACACATAGCGTATGTTAAAGCATCACAACCCTGGCCACCCAGTTCCTTCGGAACAGGAATACCAAGGAAACCATATTTAGCCATTTTTTCAACTGTCTCTCTAGGGAATCTATGCTGTTCGTCGATTTCCTGAGCGAGAGGCTTTACTTCATTTTCAGCGAAATCTTTGAATAACTGTCTCGCCATTTCATGTTCTTTGCTTAAAGTAAAATCCATGATTTTATTTCCTCCTAAAAAATTACTGTTTACTGAGCGTCAACTGGTGTTTTTGTACGATCAGCATTGTATACATAGAAGCCTTTACCGCTCTTAACGCCAAGGTTACCACCACGAACCATCTTACGGATCAGTGGACAAGCACGGTATTTGCTGTCACCAGTTTCATTGTAAAGTACATCCATGATAGCAAGGCAGATATCCAGACCGATGAAATCACCTAATTCCAAAGGTCCCATTGGATGGTTTGCACCAAGTTTCATAGCTGCATCAATACCAGCCACATCAGAAACACCTTCCATCTTGATGAATGCTGCTTCATTGATCATTGGAACTAAGATACGGTTTACTACGAAACCAGCAGCTTCATTTACCTGTACAGGTGTTTTGCCGATTTCTTCAGAAATCTTCTTGATAGTATCAACTGTTTCAACAGGTGTGTTTACACCGGCGATTACTTCTACCAATTTCATACGATCAGCAGGATTGAAGAAATGCATACCGATCATAGGTCTTGTCAGGCCGTTGCCGATTTCTGTAATAGATAAACTGGATGTATTGGAAGCGAATACACATTCCGGTTTGCAGATCTTATCCAGCTCGCCAAATGTTGTTTTCTTTACTTCCATGTTTTCAAAAGCTGCTTCTACGATCAGATCGCAGTCTGCGCAAAGATCTTCTTTCAGACCCGGTGTAATGCTGTTTAAGATAGCATCTACAGCTTCCTGTGTCATTTTTCCTTTTTCAACAAGTCTTGCATAGCCTTTAGCGATTTTATCTTTACCGCCTTCAGCCCATTCCTGTTTGATATCGCAGAGAGCTACTTCATAGCCTTCTACCTGAGCAAATGCTTTTGCAATACCCTGTCCCATGGTACCTGCACCAATAACACCAACTTTCATTCGTTAGTCCTCCTATAAATTTTATTTATTTACATTTAAATATTTCTCGCATATTGAAAGGCTGCCAAATCAAAGAATTAGCAGTTTTTGAATGGCTCTTTTACTTTTTCTTTGTTTTTGTCCAGGAAGAATGCCATTCCGTATTTCTGATCTTCTGTTTCGAAGCAGTCACCAAATAATTTTTCTTCGATAACGATTGCTTCATCCATGCCTACTTCCAGACCTTCATTGATTGCTTTCTTGCAGTTACGAACAGCGATTGGAGCATTTTTAGCAATGCCTGCTGCCATCTTTTCTGCAGTTGCGATCAGGTTAGCCTGTGCAGTTGTAACCACTTCACCAGCTTCATCTACCGTAGCGGAAACAACCTGATTTACCAGACCGATTCTCAGAGCTTCAGCAGCTTTGATATTTCTTGCTGTGTAAATCATCTGTTTTGCCATACCAGGTCCAACCAGACGAGCCAGTCTCTGTGTACCACCGAAACCAGGTGTAATACCAAGACCTACTTCCGGCTGGCCAAATACTGCATTATCAGAACAGATTCTGATATCACAACTCATAGCGATCTCGCATCCGCCGCCCAGAGCAAATCCGTTGATTGCTGCAATTACAGGGATCGGAAGAGTTTCAATTTTACGGAAAATATCATTTCCTTTTTTACCAAAAGCTTCGCCTTCTGCTTTTGTCAGGCTGCTCATTTCACCGATATCTGCACCGGCAACAAATGATTTTTCGCCAGCACCTGTTAAGATCAGGCATCTCACTTCATTTAAATCTACAGCATCGATCACTTCATTCAGTTCATCAAGAACTGCAGAATTCAGTGCATTCAGTGCCTTTGGACGGTTGATTGTAATGGTAGCAATCTGGCCCTTCTGTTCATATAAAACAAATTCCATGGTTGTTCTCCTTCTATTAAAATAGTACCTATTTTTTACCTGCATATAAACTCAAAACAGGAAGCCCGCAAAAAATCACGGACTTCCGTTTTATTCATCTGTAAATCAAGCGTGAAATTAATCTCTTTCAACGATTGTAGTACATCCCATACCACCACCGATACACAGAGTAGCAAGACCTTTCTTAGCGTCTCTCTTCTGCATTTCATGAAGCAGTGTTACAAGGATACGACATCCGGAAGCACCTACCGGGTGTCCTAATGCGATTGCACCACCATTTACATTTACTTTATCCATATTGAAGCCAAGATCTTTTGCAACTGCTACAGACTGAGCTGCAAATGCTTCGTTTGCTTCGATCAGATCCATATCATCAATGGTCAGACCAGCTTTTGCAAGAGCTTTCTTTGTGGAAGCTACAGGGCCAACACCCATGATAGAAGGATCAACACCGCCAAGAGCACCACATACGAATGTAGCCATTGGTTTTACACCTAATTCTTTTGCTTTTTCTTCGCTCATAACAACGATAGCAGCTGCACCATCGTTGATACCGGATGCGTTAC
>JBJENT010000276.1:0-26618 GCA_051880335.1 Lachnospiraceae bacterium | reverse complement strand
ATACCAAAGTGGAAATCATAGAAAACGGGGTTCATTATATGGTAGATGTGCAGGACGGGCAGAAGACCGGATTTTTCCTGGATCAGAAAAATAACCGTGCTGCCATTCGGAAACTCTGTCCCGGAAAAAAGGTTCTGGACTGCTTTACCCATACCGGTTCTTTTGCTTTAAACGCCGGTGCTGCTGGTGCAGTCAGCGTGCTGGGGGTAGATGCCTCTCAGCTGGGCGTGGATCAGGCAGAGGAAAACGCCAGATTAAACGGGCTGGAAGATATCGTAAAGTTCCAGTGCGCGGATGTATTTGAACTTCTGCCACAGCTGGAAGAAAATGGAGAGCAGTTCGATGTGGTCATTCTGGATCCACCGGCTTTCACCAAATCCAGGCAGGCAACCAAAAATGCGGTAAAGGGATACCGGGAGATCAATCTTCGTGGAATGAAACTGGTAAAAGACGGAGGATTTCTGGCTACCTGTTCCTGCTCTCATTTTATGGATCCGGAACTTTTTGCAAAAACCATTAAGGAAGCAGCACGTGGTGCCCACAAGAGACTCCGCCAGGTGGAATTCCATACCCAGGCACCGGATCATCCGATTCTGTGGGCAGCGGATGAGAGTTATTATTTGAAGTTTTACGTGTTTCAGGTGTGTGAGGAGAAGTAACTTTTCAAAATGTCTGGAAATACTGTATTTATACGGTCTAAAAGCGTTTGGAGTGGGATTACAAACTATTATAACTTATTATAAAATGGTGTAATTTTTTAATAAGTTGGTGTACTAAATGGTGTATTACGAATAAGTTAAAGAAAAATGGTGTAGTAGAAAAACGGGAATTGATTTAGATGTTTTATATCGAAAACAGAGCACTCATACTAGGAATAATATGAATCCTAGTGTGAGTGCTTTTATTGCAGGTATTTTTCATGGATTTTTTCTAAAGCCAATATGTATTCTGCAGATGCGCTCCTTTCCACTCTGGTGCATTGCTGGAATCACTGCCAGCGTCTGTGGTATAACAGTTCTTCAATATATTCTTTTGCTTCTTTTAATCCTGCCCCAGTTTTTTCTATATAATATTTAATTGCTTCCACTTTTCTATTTTTATCAAACTTAGCTAAAATATAATTATCCAAATCCTTTTCCTTCTGAGACATGACTCTTATTTCCGGATATATCCCATTTATTGCATTAGTAATTACTTCAATAATTTCCTTCGGGCGTTTACATGTATATGTTATTTCACTTTCTTCACCAATATACATAAATCCAAATCCAGCTTCATCTTCAATCAATCCAGGCACCACTCTTAGAGTTTTTATTCGTTCTAAATAGTAAACAGTTACTTTTCCGTCAAAATCCCAAAATATCAGTTTTCTCTTTATTAATAGAAGTTCGCCGTAATTAGAGTGACCGTAAGCATCTATTCTATAGTAAACATAATTTTCTATTCTGGCTATTCCATCCTGAGCTCTTTTTTCATTAATATCAATATCTAATACTTTGTTATAATATTCAAAAGCAGTATCAAAATCTCCGCGTTCTTCAAACTGTTCCGCTCTTTTTAACAAATTATCTGCACCGTTTGAAACATTAATCCTTGCATTATTTGTAAGAGAAGCACCACAATGCATACAAAAAGATACCCCCTCCGGTAACGGTGCTCCACATTTCATACAAAACAATTTTGTAATCCTCCTTTGTATATTTTACAAATATAAATTATGCTCTTTATTTAATTCTACCTTTCCAATAGTAAATGTGTCCAGAGATAAATATATTTATGCTATAAAACTTAAGTGATTGAATTTGAGGCGCTTTTGTGATAAACTTCAAACAAAATTTTATAAGTAGTATTTTTACAGGAATGTGTGCTTTTTTGAATTGTTTCAGATACAGTGTATGAATAACAGGAGATGGGAGATTAATGGCTAAAATAATTAAAGAATGGAATGAGGGCAGCGTTTCGATAGCGGTAGAAGCCGGAAAAGATGATATGAATCGCGAAGGAACACATGTGCATATTTACAAAAGAGGTCGTCGGACGAATTCGAGAATCCCTGGGAAAAATTTGGATCTTGATGATAATGATTTTGATAAGGCAGAGGCTCTCTATTATCGGCATTTATCCGAAATCAAAGCGCTTTGTGAGGATGTAAAAGCGGGAAAATACGATAATTAGAAGTGTGCAGCCAAAGCAACTCCTCAACAACTTTGAATACAAAAAAAGAAAGTCCCTGTAAAGATACAGGGGCTTTTCCGTATGTGAAGTCTATAGATTTAATACTCTTTGACACCATAGATTTTTTATAATCTATTTGGATTGTCTACCAAAAATATGTACTCTGCCACAGAGCGGTCAAAGCCTTTGATGTGATTGAACAGCCATGTCACAACGGTTTCCTGGACTTTTTCAACGAATGCTTCTGTAGGTCCTTCGGATTCTTCCAGGAATTCTTCCAGAGTGCGGAGAGTATTTTTGAACTCTTCATGTTTCTGTCTATGCTCTTTTAATCCCGGGTAACCCACTTCTTCCTGAAGTTTTTCTTCTGCAGAAAAATGGAATTCTGTATATTCAGCAAGATAATCAAGCATTTTGATTGCTTTTAATTTGTCGTTAGAATCACCGCAGCTGTCAACGAATTGCTTGATTCGCGAAATCAGCTCTTTATGCTGTGAATCAATCAGCTCATTTTGGGTTACAAGGGTATCATCAAATTCAATTTTCATAGCCTGTTTCCTCCAATACATTTAATGTAATAATTATAGTCTTCATTTCATAAAAGGTCAAAGGGTTTACGGAAAGGAAAGAAAGATGTTGTAAGAAGCATCAAAATGCCAAAACGCCGAAAAAATATTTGCCAAAACGCCGGAAAATTATTTGCCAAAACGCCGAAATGTGTTATCTTAATGTGAAAAGAAAAGTCGAAAAGGAACATTTATGAAGAAATTATTCAGAAATACTGTAGTATTACTTTTATGTGCAGGGTTATTTATCTCCATGAATTTAGAAGCCAAGGCGGCATCTCAGGATGTGGTTGATCCAAGACCGGATTATACCGTTTATGTAAATAGAGCATTGAACTGCGTTACTGTATTTGCACCAAATGAAAATGGTGAAAATGTGCCTGTAAAAGCTATGGTTTGCTCTTGTGGTCGAGAAGGACATGAAACTCCTATGGGTGTGTTCCAAACATCTGATTATTATGACTGGAGAATGATGGTGGATAGAACATGGGGACAATATGCGGTTCGTTTTAATGGTCACATTCTGTTCCATTCCGTACCATATTTTTCTAAAAATCATGGAGATTTGGAATGGGAAGAATATAACGTTTTAGGCCAAAGTGCATCACTTGGTTGTGTTCGCTTAAGTGTGGAAGATGCAAAATGGATTTATGATAACTGTAAAGTAGGCACTCAGGTAGTGGTCTATGAAGATGCAGTGACACCTGGTCCGCTTGAAAAACCGGAAGGAATTAAAATTGATCCAAATTCTCCATTTAGAGGATGGGATCCAACAGATCCAAGTATGTATAATCCCTGGTTGATTCAGAAAGCGTTGGAAGCACAGGCAGAGGGCGCTACGGGAAAATAGATTTTTATGAAAGCCGCAGGTTGAGAGAAATCTTGATCTGCGGTTTTTTTACTTCAATTTTGAATATTAACTATTAACTTTGCACGGTTTTTTGAATAGTATTTTCACTTTTGCATATATTGATATTGACGTTAGTTCGGTCAACCGATATATTAATAAAAAGGGAGGAAAGCAGATGATCATTAACGAATTACTTCAAAAAAGGAATATGTCGAGATACCGTTTGAGTAAAGAAAGTGGCGTTGCAATGACTACCATTACAGATATTTGTAGTGGAAAAGCTGAGCTGGATAAATGTGCAGCTGGCACCTTATATAAGATTGCAAAAGTTTTAGATGTGACAGTTGATTCATTATTGGAAAATAATGTAGAGAAGGATGATGATTACAGATGTTCTTTTGAAACTTTTAAAAGTAATACCTGCCATTATGTAAAAGATCTCGGAGATATTGATTTTATAATTGAGACACTCGAGGAGGATAAAATCAGAAAACTATACGACAAACAATGGTATCGAGAGGCACTTTATCTTCTGGCGATGGTTGACTATTTGTCAAGAATAAATAGTCTTCCAATTTGTACAAATTATAATGATATTCGATGCCAAAAGCTGGAAAGGCCATGTTTTCCAGCAGGTGTTCTTGTGTCATATGCAGCAACAGGAGATGAGAAAATAAAAGAGGATGCATTAGAAAAAGCAATACCGGAATTTATGAGATTTAATATTGTGGAAGGTGATGTGCGAAATGTCTGCTGATAAACCATTTACAAAGGATAATCTTGCAGATATTTTACAGGCCGCAAAGGCAAGGAGGCAAAAGAAATAAAAATTGCTTTTCTTCTTGTTTACATATAGAATGGAAAAGGCCATTATTGAGAGAAGTCTCAGAGAAAATGAGAAAATCTGAATAATAGTAAAAGAAACAGGGAAAAGAAACAGAAGAAAGTAGCAAAAGAAACAGAGGAAAAAAACATGGAACTTACACCTATGGTTTTCTTGATCGTATGTCCGCTGGTGTTTTTGGCCGGTCTGGTGGATGCCATTGGCGGCGGTGGTGGACTGATCTCGTTACCGGCTTTTATGATTGCCGGGGTACCGATTCATATGGCGGTTGCAACCAACAAACTATCCTCCACCTGCGGAACCACTTTAGCGACCTTACGATTTATCAAAGCAAAACTGGTTAACTTTAAATTGGCAGTGCCTACTGTCCTTGCAGGTATGGCGGGTTCCTTTCTGGGAGCAAAACTTTCATTGATTGCCGATGACGATATGATGAAGTACGTTCTTTTCGTGATTCTTCCGGTCACAGCTTTCATCGTATTAAATAAAAAGATTTTTGTAGCGGATGATAAGGATGGGGAACTGGTACTTACCAAAAAGATGGTCTGTATCGCCAGCATTGCGGCACTGATCATTGGGGTATACGACGGTTTTTATGGGCCGGGCACAGGAACCTTTCTCATCATTGCACTTACGGTATTTGGGAAAATCCCTATGAAACGGGCAAACGGACAATCCAAGCTGATCAACTGGACTACAAATATTACCTCACTGGTTGTTTTCCTCTTTAGTGGGCAGGTTATCATTGCGCTGGGAATAGCTGCCGCAGTCTGTAATATGATTGGGGCATGGATTGGCTCTTCCCTGGTGATGACAAAGGGCTCCGGAATCGTAAGACCTTGTATATTATTGGTTCTGGTGCTTTTGCTTCTCAAAGTGGTAGGACTGTACTAGATAAAGTATATTCCAAGGAGCATGCCGGATAGAGTATGCCGGATGAAGTATGTCAGATAGGAATAAAATATGAGACTAAACAGTTATTGTATCAGGTGTCTGCTGGACAGGCAGCAGGAGCGCCTGGAAAAATTTCAGGATGAAGAAAAAAAGACAGCTTATATGAAAAAGGTTGCCGGGATTGTGGGAGAAAGCGAGGATGAGGATTCCGCGCCGGTTATGGTTTGGCGCTTTAACAAGCTGTATCGGGAATACTTTGGGGAAACCATTGATTACCGGAAAGAAAAAGAAGAATACAACCGTTATGTGATGGAGATGGAAGATTGGCTCTATCAGGAGATTTTGGAAGCACCGGATCCTCTTGCTATGTCTATCGTTTATGCCCGAATCGGCAATTATATCGATTTTGGTGCCATGCAGCATGTGGAAAAGGAGCAGTTCTTAAAGCTTTTCCATGATCAGGAA
Organism: Lachnospiraceae bacterium; assembly: GCA_051880335.1. Taxonomy (GTDB): domain Bacteria; phylum Bacillota; class Clostridia; order Lachnospirales; family Lachnospiraceae; genus 1XD8-76. The sequence continues at coordinate 20,824 of JBJENT010000276.1, read as the reverse complement.
AAAAATGTACTTGCAGAAGATACCTACCAGCAGTTTTTAAAAGAGTGCGAAGAAGGAAAAAATTTTGTGCTGTTAACGGATAACTGCGGGGAAATCGTACTGGATAAGTTATTTGTTCAGGAACTGAAAAAGAGATTCCCCCATCTGGATGTTACCGTTATGGTACGGGGTGAGGAAGTCCTGAACGATGCCACTTTGGAAGATGCGGAAAAGGTAGGTCTCTTTGCAGTAGCAAATGTAGTAGATAATGGAAATGGCATTGCGGGGACCGTGGAACGCTATCTGTCAAAGGAGGCCCTGGAGGTTTTGGACCGGGCAGATGTCATTTTAGGAAAAGGGCAGGCCAACTTTGAGACCATGAACGGTTGCGGCCGGAATATCTATTATTCCTTCCTGTGTAAATGCAACTGGTTTTCCAAACGATTTAACGTGCCGAAGTATACAGGACTGTTTTTGCGGGAAAGAGCAATTTAGACTTTACAGGAAGAATAAATCACAGATTTATAGGGAAAAATGAATCACGGATTGACTTTTTCTGTCCGTGACTATAGAATGAGTTACAGCAAAGGTGCTAAAAACATCTTTGCTGTTTTTCATTTTAGCAAAGAAGAGAGGGCATAGATGTTTTTAGACGCATTAATAGATGCTATTCTGGATAGCATAAAATTATTACCTTTTTTATTTCTCACCTATCTCCTGATGGAGATTATTGAGAACCGTACCAGTGATCATACGAAGCAGATTTTGAGACAGTCCGGAAAAATGGGACCTATTTTCGGTGGTCTTTTGGGTGCTTTTCCGCAATGCGGATTTTCTGCTGCTGCAGCAAATCTGTATGCCGGAAGAGTGGTGACCATGGGAACCCTGCTGGCAGTGTTTTTATCCACATCAGATGAAATGCTTCCGGTTTTCCTTTCCGAGTCTGTTGCAGTGAGCACGATTTTAAAGATTCTGGGATTAAAAGTTCTGATTGGTATTGCAGCCGGATTTCTGGTTGACTTAACGGTAAACCGAAGAGAGTTCTGGCTTACCATGAAAAGAAAAGGGGATCCCAGAAAAAATAATCCATTTGAGATTAAAAAATTGTGTGAACAGGAGCAGTGTCATTGTTCCAGCGGTATCTGGGTGTCCACGATTACCCATACGGTGCAGGTTTTCTTCTTTATCCTTTTGGTTTCCCTGATCCTGAATCTGGGAATCACTGCAATCGGAGAAGAAGAATTGAAGCAGTTTATTTTAAACAAACCGGTTATCGGTGAAATATTAGCGGGACTGATCGGACTGATTCCCAACTGTGCGGCTTCTGTGGTATTGGCACAGTTATATCTGGAAGGTGCCATGAATTTCGGGGCGCTGATGTCCGGACTTCTGGTAGGTGCCGGTGTTGGTATTCTCGTTCTTTTACGTGTGAATAAAAGTGCAAAACAGAATGCCCGGATCATTCTGCTGTTATATGGAATCGGCGTAATCTGTGGCATTTTGATAGAGCTGCTTAAGATTGGTGAGCTTTTGGGAATATAAAGCCTAAGATTGATGAGCTTTTGGGAATATAAAGCTTAAGCTCGGTGTGCTTTTGGGGATATAAAAAGGTAAGTATAGAAAGGCGCGGCTTATGAATATATTTGATATCGTTGGACCTGTTATGGTAGGCCCGTCCAGTTCCCACACAGCAGGAGCAGTAAAAATCGGATATGTATCCCGTAAATTATTGGGAGAAAATATCCGGGAAGTTCATATTTTGCTATATGGAAGCTTTCTGGCTACCGGTCGTGGACATGGAACCGACAGAGCCATTGTGGCAGGGCTTCTGGGAATGCTGCCCGATGATGACAGAGTTCCTTATAGCATGGAAGAAGCAGAAAAACAGAATATGAAGGTGACGTTTGGAGAAGCTGTACTTAAGGAGGCCCACCCCAATACTGCGGTGTTGCAGATGAAAGGGGAGTCCGGAAGAGAGCTGGAAGTGGTTGCAGCGTCTCTGGGAGGCGGTCGTATTAAAATATGCATGATCGATGGGCTGGATGCGAATTTTACAGCAGAACACCCTACGTTGATTGTCCATAATCAGGACCAGCCGGGACATGTGGCGGAAGTGACATCCATGCTCAGCCATAAAGCAATCAATATCGCTACCATGCAGTTATACCGGGATGGACGCGGCGGAAATGCAGTTATGATTCTGGAGTGTGATAAAGAAATACCGAAAGAAGCAATCAAATGGCTGAAACATTTGGAAGGTGTCAATAAGGTAACATATTATAGTATGGAAGAGGCGTAGGTATGGCATATAAGTCACTGGAAGATATATGTAATATTGCAAAACAGGAAAACATTCCCTTCTGGGAAGTGATTCGGGGAGACGACTGCAGAGAACGACAGGTCAGCCCGGAAGAATCTTTTGCCATGATGGAGCAGATGTATCTGGCAATGGAAAAAGCAGATCAGAAGTACCGCGGAGATCAGAAATCCCACAGCGGCATGGCTGGCGGAGACGGAAAACTTCTGGAAGAATATGTAAAACAGGGAAAAAATTTATCGGGTCCTTTTATTGGACAGGTTATGCAGCGGGCAGTAAAAATGGCAGAATCCAATGCCTGTATGCGGCGTATCGTGGCAGCACCAACAGCCGGGTCATGCGGCGTATTACCGGCAGTGCTTCTGAGTTATGAAAGCCAGTATGACTGCCCGAGACAAAAGATCATTGAAGCCCTTTTTGTGGCTGCGGGAATCGGACAGATCATTGCAGAAAGAGCATCGATTGCCGGAGCATCCGGTGGATGTCAGGCAGAGATCGGATCTGCCAGTGCCATGGCAGCAGGAGCACTTACTTATCTGCTTGGTGGGAAGGAGCCGGAAATATGCTCTGCAGTAGCTATTTCTTTAAAAGGGCTGCTGGGACTTACCTGTGATCCCATTGGCGGTCTGGTAGAAGTGCCATGTGTAAAACGAAATGTAATCGGTGCAGTCAATGCAGTTACAACTGCGGATATGGTTACAGCAGGCATTCAGTCTGTGATCCCGGCAGATGAAGTGATCGATGCCATGGGAGAAATCGGAAGAGAGATGCCAAAAAGGTATCGTGAAACAAGCGAAGGTGGACTGGCAGTTACACCGACTGCATTAAAGATCGCATCAGAACTGAGAGAGAAAGAATAAAAGAAATTTTTGCAAAGAAATTTCCGCAATGAAGTTTCCACAATGAAGTTTCCACAATGAAGTTTCCACAATGAAATAAATTTTTACAAACAAAGAAAGCTACCTTGCGGTAGCTTTCTTTGTTTGTGATAACCGTATATTTGAGGAGTAAGTTATCACTTTTGGTAGCTTTTAAGAGGAGTGCTACCATATGCATTATAGAGGGAAATAGTTTTGTTACTCTATTACTATTCTGATTATATTCTATATGATTTTTTGAAATAAGTAAAATTCATTATATTCACTTGTTAATTGAAACATGTTCATGTATTATGGGTATGATAAGTCAAATCCCAAAAGGGAAAAATGTCCAAGGGGGGAAAGGGAAATATGACGTTATTATCATGCAAAATCATATATATGGTAGCAGAGCAGGCCAGCTTTTTAAAAGCGGCAGCTCTTCTGAATTTAACACCTTCCGCAGTCAGCCATGCGGTAAAAACAGCGGAAAAAGAAGTGGGATTTCAAATATTCAATCGAAACAAAAACGGGGTCAGTCTGACCAGCTATGGAGAGCAGCTTTTTCCGTATATCGTATCTCTGCTGAACAGCGAAGAGAGCCTGAACCAGTTTATTGACAAATTAAATGGTCTGGATCATGGAACCGTAAGAATCGGTGCATTTAACAGTGTATGCATCGAATGGCTGCCGGAGCTGCTTAGTGAATTCAGGAAACGATATCCGGCCATCGCGGTGGAGGTCTTTGAAGGAACCTACGATGATGTGATTGGCTGGCTTAATACAGGAGTAATAGAGCTGGGCTTTTTGTCTGCGTCCTGTAATACCACCTATTCCATTACTCCATTATATGAAGACCGCCTGGTTTGTATTGCGCCGGAAGGCTTTCAGACAAAAAAGAAAGGGTATATTACGTTGGAGGAAATGCAGCAGCATCCTTTTGTGATTCAGAGAGAGTCCTGCGACGCTGATATTCAGAAATTTTTAAATGATAAAAAACTGGACATTCACCGGAGCTGTCATGTCATAGATGATCAGGCGATTGCAGCCATGGTGGCCAGCGGATTTGGTATCAGTATTATGCCGGAGCTTACCAGCAGAAGCCTGGGCGGTTCTCTGGAAGTTCTGGAAATCGAAGAAGCCAGCATGAGGCTTATCGGGCTGGCAATGCCGGAAAAATCCAAATTATCTCCGGCAGCAGATCAGTTACGAAAGCTTATTTTAGAAAAATACCAGTTCGTGGGAGCAGGAAAATAATGTGTAAATCAGACGATGAAAGAGAAATCATAGCGCCGGACAAGATCAGAAAAGCAGAAAAAGAAGATATTCCGGCCCTTATGGAAATCTATAACGAAGCCATTCTTCATACCGTAGCAACTTTTGATATGGAAGTAAAGGATTTAGAGGACCGGAAGAAATGGTTTAACGAGCATACAGGAAAATATGTGATTTTTGTATGGGAAGAGGATGGCGTGATAAAAGGCTATTCTTCGCTATCCAGATACCGTGACAGAAAGGCCTTTGATGGAACCGTGGAGATTTCGGTTTATATCGGAGAAGCCTGGCGTGGAAAGGGAATCGGAAAAGCGTTGATGCAGAGAGCCCTTGGATTTGCAGAGAAGCATCCGGAGATCTGCGAAGTGGTATCTCTGATTACCGGCGAAAATGCCGGAAGTATTCACTTGCATGAAGAACTGGGATTTGTATATTGCGGACAGTTCTGGAATGTGGGCAGGAAATTCGGGAAAATGCTGGATCTGAACTTTTATCAATACATATCGAAGGGATTCGGTGAGGATGGATGTGTCTGAATATAATATGTGGGAAGATTCACATATGAGAGGATGACAGATATGAGGACTATGACATGAACAGAGACTTGATATATGAAATCCCGGAATCTCTTTATGGGCATAAAATTTCCGAACTGCTTCATCAGAAGGGTTTTTCCAATCAAAACCTGACCGAACTGAAAAAGATGGATCACAGTGTCATGATAAATGGTAGGTGGGAATATCTGAATTATCGTTTAAAGCCGGGAGACCTTCTGGAGATTCACATTCAGGAAGAGGAAGTGTCGGAAAAGATACCCCCTGTCAAGCTGCCCTTTCCTATTATTTATGAAGATGAAGATATCACAGTAGTGAATAAGCCTGCCGGTATGCCGATCCATCCGTCTATGAAGAATTATGAGAACACTCTGGGTAATGCGGCAGCATATTATTATGCCAGTCAGGGAAAGCCTTTTGTATACCGTTGCGTGAACCGGCTGGATAAGGATACCACAGGGCTGACCATTTTAGCGAAACATATGCTGAGCTGCAGTGTGCTGTATGATGCCATGTCTGCCAGAGAAATCCATCGGGAGTATCTGGCGATTGTGGAAGGTTGTAATATACCGGAGGAAGGGACCATAGATCTGCCCCTTGGCAGGAAACCGGACTCCGCCATAGAGCGTATGGTAGATTTGGAGCATGGGGAAAAGGCAGTCACCCACTATAAAGTGATAGACCGGAAAGAGCCGGGGCCGGAGATGGAAAAAGGACTGGCATTTATTTCTCTGAAGCTGGAAACCGGGAGAACCCATCAGATCAGAGTGCATATGAAAGCCATAGGGCATCCGCTGATCGGAGATTTTTTATACTATCCGGAAAATCATCTGATGTCCAGACAGGCTCTTCATTCTTACAGACTTGATTTTCACCATCCGGTAACAGGGGAGTCACTGACTTTTACAGCACCCATACCGGAGGATATGAGACAGTTCTTTCCGGATAGTAAACTGAAAGTAGAAAATGACTTAAAGAGTAGTTGAAAAAATTTCACTCGTCTCTGGACAAATGCACGATGGTATACTAAGATAATGGATAATGATTATATTGCTATGAAAGCAATCGAGGAGGAATGCAAGATGGAAAAGAAACAGTTAGACTGGGCAAATCTTGGCTTTGGTTACATCACAACAGATGCAAGATATGTATCTACTTACAAAGATGGTGCATGGGATGATGGAACAATCACAGATAACCCAAATGTTGTTTTAAATGAATGTGCCGGTGTATTTCAGTATGCACAGACCGTTTTTGAAGGCTTAAAAGCCTATACTACAGAAGATGGACATATTGTCTGCTTCCGTCCTGACTTAAATGCCAGTAGAATGGCTGATTCTGCCAGAAGACTGGAGATGCCGGCTTTCCCGGAAGATAAATTCGTAGAAGCTGTAGTGGAAACCGTAAAAGCAAATGCAGCATACGTACCACCATTTGGTTCCGGTGCTACTTTATATATTCGTCCATACATGATGGGTACTAATCCGGTTATCGGTGTAAAACCGGCTGATGAATACATGTTCCGTATCTTTACCACACCGGTTGGACCATACTTCAAAGGCGGTGCAAAGCCTCTTACGATTAAAGTAAGTGATTTTGACCGTGCAGCACCGAATGGTACAGGCCATATCAAAGCAGGTCTGAACTATGCTATGAGTTTACATGCTATTGTAACAGCACATGAAGAAGGCTATGCTGAAAACATGTATCTGGATGCAAGAACAAGAACAAAAGTGGAAGAAACAGGTGGAGCAAACTTCATCTTTATTACAAAAGATGGCACACTGGTTACTCCGAAATCCAGCAGTATTCTTCCGTCTATCACAAGACGTTCTCTGATGTATGTTGCAGAGCATTACCTGAATATGAAGGTAGAAGAAAGAGAAGTACTGCTTTCTGAAGTAAAAGACTTTGCAGAAGCAGGTCTTTGCGGTACAGCAGCAGTAATCTCCCCGGTTGGAAAGATCGTGGACCATGGTACAGAAATCTGCCTGCCAAGCGGCATGGAAGAAATGGGACCATATACAAAGAAACTTTATGATACCTTAACCGGTATTCAGATGGGTAGAATCGAAGCTCCGGAAGGATGGATTAAAACGATTCTGTAAAATTAAAATCAAAGCCGGCATTTCAAACGCAGCTAACGTCTCGAAATGCCGGCTTATGTTATTTCAATTTTACCCATTGTCTTTCAGTTCCTTGGGCATGCTCTGGAACATTTTCTTATATGCCCGGGAAAAGGTGGAATAATGCTGGAATCCGCAGGCATAACAGGCCTGTGCAATGGAAGATCCGTTTTGGATCAGTTCGCGGGCCAGAAATAGTCTTTTGGTTGTAATATAGTTACCGATGGTATATCCGGTTTCTTTTTTAAAAGAATGCATCAGATAATACTTGCTGAGATAAAAATGACTGGCCAGAATGTCAACAGACAGATCGCTGTCCAGATTTTCATTTATATAATGCAGAATGTCCTGAATTTTCTGGTTTGAGGTATCGGTATCCAGGAAAGAAATATCGTTTTTTATGGAAGATCTGTTTAATTGAATCAGGAATTCCAGAAAAAGAATCTGATTGTGCAGTTCCGAAGCAAAACCCGTATCCGAAAAGGAACGTTCCAGTTCTTTTGCCGCCTGATAAAGGCGGTTTTTTTGGTCCGTAGTCATACGAAGTACATGGGTCTGTTCTTCTTTTGCTTTTTGGAAACAATAAGCTAAATCATAAGAATCGTTTTTATAAGAGGAAATAAAATCAGAGGACATATAAATGATGATTCTTTCATATGGAAGGGCAGAATGCACAATAGGTCTGTGAATCTCGCCGGCATTTATAAGAACTACATCGTATGGCTGCAGATGATAGGTAGATCCTTCCACGCAATAAGAAACATCCCCGGAAATAAATAACATAATTTTCATAAAATCATGATAATGAAAATCATAGGTCTTTTCTTCCTGGTCTGTCAGATGAAACATTTTGAAATTGTCATGCAAATAACCGGTTTTTTCATATTCCATACGGGTTTTCCTCTTGGAAAAATAAATGATAGAAAAAAACACCGCCCCACGACTTATGTCGCAAAACAGTGTTCAAATGCACCATCAGGGACTCGAACCCTGGACAAATAGATTAAGAGTCTACTGCTCTACCAACTGAGCTAATGGTGCAGATATTTACAACGCAAGAATGATTATAGTATAATGTGTGGGAGTTTGCAAGCATTTTTTATAAAAAAGTAAACCCAGTAAAGAGGTACGATATGATATTTGAAAGCCATGCACATTATGATGATGATGCATTTGATGAAGATAGAGAAAGCCTGCTAGGGTCCCTGCAGCAACAGGGGATCGAATATGTGATTAATGTGGGGGCATCTCTTGCGTCAACAGCCCGGGCGATTTCGCTGGCTGCGGATTATGACTTTATTTATGCGGCAGCAGGTGTGCATCCAAGCGATACAGATGAGTTAAATGAAGAGAATTTTATATGGTTAAAGGACCAGTGCAAAAAAGATAAAGTGGTGGCAGTGGGCGAAATCGGACTGGATTATCATTATCCGGATACCAACAAGCCTATTCAGCAGAAATGGTTTGCAAGGCAGCTCTGGCTGGCCAATGAGGTACAGCTGCCGGTTATTATCCATTCCCGGGATGCAGCCAAAGATACCCTGGATATCATGAAGGGTGAGGCACCGGTAGAGAAAGGCGGAGTGATCCACTGCTATTCCTATACAAAGGAAGTGGCAAGAGATTTCCTCAATATGGGATATTACTTTGGAATCGGTGGTGTGCTTACTTTCAAAAATGCGAAAAAATTGAGAGAAGCCGTAGAATATATTCCCATGGACAGGCTGCTGATTGAAACAGACAGTCCTTATCTGGCTCCGGAGCCCTATCGTGGAAAGAGAAATTGTTCCCTCTATCTGCCCTATGTGGTGGATGCTCTGGCAGAAATCAAAGGGCTTACACCGGAAGAGGTTATCGCAATTACCAGAGAGAATGGGCTTTCTTTGTTTATGAATCCATAAAAGGCAGCATCTCCGTAGGAATCATGAGTTGAGTTTTTTGCCATTCTATTAGAAGGCAGACAGGTGGAAGGAATCAAAGTATGGCAACATTGGGAATCCCGCAGAATACGATTCAGATTCTGCAGAAATATCAATTTAATTTTCAAAAGAAATATGGGCAGAACTTTTTGATCGATACCACAGTTCTGGAACGGATCATTGATGCAGCCCATATTACCGATCAGGATATGGTGTTGGAAATCGGACCGGGTATCGGAACCATGACCCAATATCTGGCAGAGAGAGCCGGAAAAGTGGTGGCGGTGGAGATTGATAAAAACCTGATCCCGATTTTAAAAGAAACACTGGGCGAATACGATAACGTAACGGTGATAAACGAAGATATTCTGAAAGTGGATATAGAAGGTCTCGCAAAAGAATACAATGGCGGACGCCCCATAAAGGTTGTGGCAAATCTGCCTTATTATATCACCACGCCGATTATCATGGGACTATTTGAAAGCGGAACGCCTCTGGAAAGCATCACGATCATGGTACAAAAAGAAGTGGCAGACCGGATGCAGGTGGGCCCGGGAACCAAGGATTACGGTGCCCTGTCCCTGGCAGTACAGTACTATGCAAAGCCGGAAATCATTGCCAATGTTCCGCCCAACTGTTTTATTCCCCGTCCTACGGTAGGCAGCGCAGTGATCAAACTGACCAGATATGAGAAACCGCCGGTGGATGTGAAGGATCCATCTTTCATGTTTGCGCTGATCAGAGCCTCCTTTAATCAGAGACGAAAAACTTTGGTAAACGGACTTACCGGAGCAGGAAACCTTCCTGTGACAAAGGAGCAGGTTGTAAAGGCATTGGAACGTATGAAGTTAAGTGCAACCGTTCGAGGAGAAACATTTACGCTGGAGCAATTTGCCATACTTGCCAATTTATTGTGTGAAAACCGATAAAACCACAATATTTAGTGGATATCACTTTGACTTATGCCTAGTACTATGGTAAACTTTTTTATATGAAAAATGGGGATACTCTGATTTAGAGGTGAGTACTTTGGATAAGTTTGAATATAAAGTAAGATCAGAAGAGATTACAGCATTAGTAGAAGAACAGAATTATAGAGAAGCTGCTGAGATAGCAGATACAATTGACTGGAGAAGAGTGAAAAGCGTTCGTATGCTTTGCACCATTAGTGATGTGTATAAAATGGTGCGCAGATATGAGGATAGCCGCGCTCTTCTTTTGCTTGCTTATGAAAAGAGACCGGGCAGCAGAATGATCGTTTATGCGCTGACTGAGCTTTGTTTAAAGCTGGGTGATATTGTAAATGCCTGGGAATATTATAAAGAATTTTGTAAGATTGCACCAACCGATACCAGAAGATATATTCTGCTTTATAAAGTTTATGTTGCCCAGGAAGTCAGTCTGGACGAGCAGATCAAGGTATTGGAGAAGTTAAAAGAAGAAGAATATACAGACAGATGGGCATATGAATTGGCATATCTGTATCACCGCATTGGCTTTGCCACCAAATGTGTGGAAGAATGTGATGAAATGATTCTGTGGTTTGGAGAAGGAAAATTTGTCAGAAAAGCCATGGAACTGAAAATGCTTCATGAACCGCTTACGCCAAAACAGCAGGCGATGTACAATGGAGAAGTTGCCAATGAAGTAGAAAACGGACACACAAAAGTGATTCCAAACCTGAACGCGGCCATAACAAAAGAAGTAACAGACTTAGACCCGTCTACCGCACCAACGATTCAGTTCCCGGCAGCAGATATTGAAGAGATACAGGTAAAGACCATGGATGACAGTCCATATAATACCATAAATCTGCAGAAGGCTCTGGCAGAAAGCATGGCGGAACTGATGGGAAAAGAGGAACAGCCAATCTGGCAGAACGCTGAGCAGGCACCGGGAGAAGATTACATATCACAGGATCAGGCGGATGATGATGCAGAGTATGATATGGATTCAGAGGAGAGTGAAGAAGAATCCCAGGATGTTCAGCTCGCAGAATTGGACGAAACAGAAGACCCTATTCTCCGTCATCTGATGGCACCCATGCTGGAAGAAACCCAGGAAATGCCACCGATTCCCGATCAGGAAGAGATTTTCTTTGATGATCCAAATACACAGGACATGTCTGTTGCAGCAAAAGAGCTGAGTAAACATGCAGATATGACGGAAATCACTCTGCCACCTGCTTCCGGAGAGACCGTTTCTGCACCAAAGAAAGAAGCGGAAGAGGGCAGGAAACTGCAAAAAGAAGATGAACAGAGGGTGAAAGCCCAGGAAGAAGAAATACAGGAAGAAGCAGAGCAGAAGGAAAGCGGGCAGGAAGAAAAGAAACCGCAGGGCCCTACCTATGAAAGAGAAAGTACAGAGACCGGAGTAAAGAAAGTTATTGTTCCGACCAATCCGGAAAGTATTTTCAAGATTCCGGATCAGCCGGATAGCGGTATGAAGCCATCTGATTTTGCTACGCAGAAGTCCAGCTTTGACCATATTCTGTCTCAGGAATCAGACGGACAGATTTCTCTGGTGATACCGGAACGTATACAGCTGGAGAAACAGATCACCGGACAGATGAACATTCAGGATATTCTTCGTGAGTGGGAAGACTGGAAGAAGCAGAAAGAAGAGCAGCTTAAGCAGGATGTAAAAAAGAGGGTCCTTGATCAGACCGGCGAGCTGTTTGCTGAGTTTGATGAGGCGGCAAAGGAAGGACTGTTGGAACAGCTTCAGAATGCCTCTATTGCAGCAGAGGCAGCAGAACGCAAGAAGGCCGAAGAATCATTCTACGAAGACGAATATGAATATGAGCCGGAAGAAGATGAGGCAGTAGAGGAAGACATTGAAGAAGCTGTAGAAGACGTAGAAGCGGAGGAAGATTTAGAAGAAACTGCAGAAGATGTGGCAGAAAAAGTATCAGAAGCAGAAGAACCTGAAGTAAAAGAATCTGAAACAGAAGCAGACCTGTCTGGGGAAAAGGCAGAAGAAGAGATGGAGACATCAACGGATTCGGCAGCTTCCGAAAGTCCGGAGCCGGAAAACATCGTTTCTGCACCTCATGAAAGAAGTCTTTCCCCGGAAGAAAAGGAACTTTTTGGATCCTTTGTTCAAGGGAAAAAGGCGAAGGATCAGCTGCTTTCCATGCTGGACAATATGAGCCTTGCAGCTTATACCGGAAATGTACTTATTACGGGAGATAAAGATGCCGGCGCTTTAAACTTTGCGAAGAACCTGATTAAGAATCTTCAGGCAACAGATGGTAATTTCTCCGGAAAGGCGGCTAAGATTACCGGCTCAGCATTGAATAAGAAGAATCCGGCAGACATTATCGACAAGCTGAAAAATGGAGCGCTTATCATTGATGCGGCAGGTGGAATGAACTGCTCTACCGCAGAGGCACTGGTAAAAGCACTTCAGAGTGAAAATAAAGGCATTCTGGTTCTGCTTGTGGATACCAAAACATCTATGAATGGGTTGATGGAAGTCAATGAAGTGCTTCATGATCCGTTCAACACCCGTTTTGATATCGAAGCCTTAAACGATGACGCGCTGGTTGCCTTTGGTAAAAAGTACGCGTATGAGAGAGAATACGGTATTGACGAAATGGGTATTCTTGCCCTGCATACCAGAATTGCAGAAATGCAGACCATGAGTCATGCTGTAACGGTGACCGACGTAAAGGAACTGGTAAAAGAAGCAATCTGGCATGCAAACCGCAAAACGCCAAAGCATTTCTTTGATATTCTGGTAGGAAAGCGTTATGATAAAGAGGACATGATCATTTTACGTGAGAATGATTTTCTGGTGTAAAATGAGAAAGTAATGGGGGTTACTTATATGGCAGAAAAAAAGAAAAGAACAAGTAGTGTAAAAGCAGAACCAACAAAGGTTTTCATTTCAGAGGCCGATCAGTATTTGTTTGCACAGGGTACACATTATGATATTTATAAAAAACTGGGGGCACATCCTTCTGAAGAAGATGGAAAAAAAGGATATTTCTTTGGTGTGTGGGCACCTAACGCAAGCAAGGTTTATGTGATCGGGGAGTTTAACAACTGGAATGAAACTTCTCATCCGATGACAAAGCTGGGCAGTGGTGGCATTTGGAGTGTTTTTATTCCGGGTGTCCAGATCAATCAGTTGTATAAATTCCTGGTTATTTCCGCATCGGGAGAAAAGCTTTATAAAGCAGATCCTTTTGCCAATTATGCAGAAATGAGGCCGGGTAATGCGTCCAAAACGACAGATCTTTCCGGATTTAAATGGTCAGATGACAAATGGCTTGCAGAACGCAGTGAAAAGGATATGAACAAGGAACCGATGGCAGTTTATGAATGTCATATCGGCTCCTGGATGAAGCATCCGGATGGAACCGAAGATGGTTTTTATAGTTACAGAGAGTTTGCGGACAGGATTGTTGATTATTTAAAAGATATGGGTTACACCCATCTGGAACTTATGGGAATCGCAGAATATCCGTATGATGGCTCCTGGGGTTATCAGGTGACCGGATACTATGCACCAACCTCCAGACATGGAGAACCCAAGGATTTCATGTATCTGATCAACAAACTTCATAAAGCCGGAATCGGTGTTATTCTGGACTGGGTACCGGCGCATTTTGCAACAGATGCCCATGGCCTTGGCAGATTTGACGGAAGCTGTATTTTTGAACATCCGGACCCAAGGCTCGGAGAACATCCGGACTGGGGCACCAAGATATTCAATTATGGAAAAACTGAAGTAAAGAACTTCCTGATTGCCAATGTATTGTTCTGGTTAAGGGAATTCCATATTGATGGTATTCGTGTAGATGCTGTGGCATCTATGCTTTATCTGGATTATGGAAAACAGGATGGCCAGTGGGTACCTAATATTTACGGTGGAAATAAGAATCTGGAAGCAATCGAATTCTTTAAGCATCTGAATTCTCTTATCCATGGAAGCTATCCGGGATTTTTAACCATTGCAGAAGAGTCTACCGCATGGCCAAAAGTAACCGGCGATGTGGAGGATGACGGTCTGGGATTTTCCTTTAAGTGGAATATGGGCTGGATGCATGACTTCTGTGAATATATGAAATTGGATCCATATTTCAGAAAGAGCAATCATTATGCCATGACCTTTGCCATGAGCTATAATAACAGTGAAAATTATATTCTGCCCTTGTCTCATGATGAAGTAGTGCATTTGAAATGCTCTATGCTGAACAAAATGCCGGGTTATCATGTTGATAAATTTGCAAACCTGAGAGACGGTTACACTTTTATGTTTGGTCATTCCGGAAAGAAGCTGTTATTTATGGGACAGGATTTTGCCCAGGAAAGAGAATGGAGCGAAGCAAGAGAGCTTGACTGGTTCTTGCTGGGTGAGGATCTGAATAAGGGTATGCAGAACTATGTACGGGAACTGCTTCATCTGTATAGAAAATTCCCCTGCTTATGGGAAATCGATAATGACTGGGAAGGATTTGAGTGGATGAACGCAGATGATGCGGACAGAAGTACCTATAGCTTTGTTCGTCGTAGCAAGAAAGATAAAAAACGTCTGCTTTTTGTTGTTAACATGACACCTATGCGCTGGGAAAAATACAGAGTTCCTGTGCCGGTTAAGAAAAAATACAAATTACTGCTGAATAGCGATGATGAACAGTTTGGTGGAAACGGAAATGAGATTCCGAAAGAAATCCAAGCGGAGGCAGTACCGTGCCACTTCAAGGATTATTCGATATGCTTTGATCTGCCGCCATATGGTGCCGCAGTATTTCAGTTCTAAAGAAAAGTAAATAAACGGTCGAAATAAAGAGTGGATAATTTTTTATCCACTCTTTACTTGTTATGGCGTATCTCGTCTCTGCTATGTGTGGAGAATAAGTGAAAGGCAGAATATGAAGATATATTTTGAAGCATCTCAGGAAACCTATACAAAATCAAATACCTCTTATGTGGGGCAGACAGATAAGCAAATGTATGCTCCAAAGTCTACAAAGGGAAATTCCGGTATTTCGGTACAACTGGGAAAAGAAGATAATGCTCTGTCTCAAAAGGGCACCTATGAGAAAGAAGAGCTGATAACCCTGGAAGAGTTGTCTGAAAAAGCCGGCATGACGAATACGGATTTACAGCAAATGTATATGACAGTCATGTCAAATAATACCTCTCCGGAAGAATTTGGAAAAATGCTGGAGGAAGGTTATCAGGTAAACGATCTGGACGTGGAAACCGTAGTGACTATTTTGGATCAGATAAAAGTGTCGCTGGCAAAAGGCGGTACTGATATAAGTGGATTCACAGATACACTGGATCAGACCACATTAGAAGAAATTCTGGGAAATTCCGGATATGCAGAAGCCTTGCGTCAGCCTCTGGGAGAAGATGCGGTTGCGTATATGGTCCAAAATGATATGGAGCCAACACCGGAAAATATTTTCAAAGCCAGATATTCGGTGGGCAGTTATCCAAGAGAAAACCGGGAAAAGTGGGAGGAAGCACTGTATGTTCAGATGGAACAGATCATTGCTGCGTCCGGGTTTGAAGTCAATGCAGAAAGCAGAGCCGGTGCGGAATTTCTTGTCCAGCATGACATCCCTCTGACAGCTGAGAAGTTAAATCTGTATCTTCAGATCAATCCCTTTACCAGAGAGATACCGGAGGAAGAGCTGGTAAAAATGGTTCAAAAACAGGTGATTGATGGGAAGGAGCCTGTTAAAGCAAATCTGGCAGAGACGGAAACCATATATGAAAAGGCAATCCGCATACAGCAGGATGTATATGAGATTTCAGAGGAAGCGGTTGAAACAACCATCGAAAAAGAAGAGCCTCTGGATATCCGTCACCTGAAAAAAAATCAGGAACTGTTAGATCAGGATGCACGGGATCTGGAAGTGTCCGGTCAGGAAACACCGGATCAGAAGGTGTCAGACTGGGAAGCGTCAAATCAGGAAGCTTTGCATCAGAAAGTGGCAGATCGAGATGTATGGAATCAGGAAGTGGAAGATTCGGAAGGAACTGATAAGGAGCTGGTGCTGATTACAGCCAAAAGGCAGCTTGAGGAAATAAGGTTGCATATGACAGTAGAAGCCAACTTGAAACTACTTCGAAGTGATTATCAGATTGATACAGTGCCCCTTGAGAAACTGGTTGAAGAGTTAAAACAGATGGAAGAAAGGCTTCAAGCCCAGGGTATCACAGAAGCTGCAGAAGTTTCTGAGAAGATACGCCAGATGTCCTGGATGCCGGCAGATACCATTGGGAAGGTAGTTACACGGGATATTCCCTTTACGGTGGAAGCCCTTCATGAGCAGGGAAAAGCCATCCAGATAGAATATGACAAGGCCTTTCGTGATTATGAAACCATGCAGACCATGCCCAGAGTGGATCTGGGAGATTCCATCAGGAAGGCATTTCGGAATGTGGATGAAATTTTGACCGGAATGGGAAAAGAACCCTCCGAAGAAAACCGTCGTGCAGTAAGGATTCTGGGCTACAACAGTCTGGAAATCACAGAAGAAAATCTGCAGAAAGCATTGGATGCCGACGCAGAAGTGCAAACCCTGTTTGAACGCATGAAACCGGGCAGAGTACTGCAGCTGATCCGGGACGGTCTGGACCCGCTTCATACCAACATTCGTGAACTGAATACTTATTTTGAAAAGCAGGAATCTGATTTTTCTGAGCAGGCGGAAAGCTATAGCCGCTTCTTATATCAGCTGGATCAAAAAGGAGACATTACGCCTGAAGAGAGAGAAAGTTATCTGGGGATCTACAGACTGATACATCAGGTCGAAAAATCGGATGGCCAGGCAACCGGATTTTTGATGGCAAACGAAGCAGAGACCACCCTTGAAAATTTACTCACTGCTGTGCGAAGCGGTAAACGTGGAGAAATGGATTATCGGGTGGATGATGATTTCGGCGGTGTCAGCAGTAAATGGCTTGGAAAATCCATTGTGGATCAGATTCAGGCAGCCAGAAACCGTACGCAGGAAATTGATTTTCTGCAGGAATTCCACAAGCCGGTAACCTTGTCCAATATTGCGGCTGCCACAGGAGTCCTAAATGAGGAAACAGAATATTATAAAAAATATCTTGGTGAAGACGGGGAAATCCGTAACGCAGAGCAGGAGCTGATGGAAGCAATGACTGATGAGGGCAGTCTGGCAGAAGGCTATGAACTTTTTGCAGAAAAAGCAGGACAGGCTTTGCAGGAACAGCTGATACAGCCACAGACATCCCAGATTCATGTCAGGGAAATGAAGAGTCTATGGAAACAGATTCGGTTAAATACTTCATTGGCAAAAGAGTCCTGTTTCCAGTTGCCCATACGACTGGAAGAAGAAGTTGCCATGCTTCATCTTACAGTGCGCCATCAGGAACATGTCGCAAGAGCAGAGATTTCTTTGGAAACCGAGAAATATGGAAGACTGGAAGCTGTTTTCGAAGAAAAGGAAGATACCTCTTTAAGGGTCGCCCTGTATAGCGAATCCATGTCCGGGGATACAGGTGAGCTGCTGGAAAAAGTCAGACAGGATCTGAAAGAAAACGAAAGTATGACACAGCTGTCAGATGCTGAGATTGAAATCTTCCAGGGAGAAAAAGCAAAGACTGCACAGACTACGGTATCCGGAGAAAAAAATATTTCTTCGAGAGAACTTTTCCAAATGGCTAAAATATTGATACAAAGTATCCGAAAAAATATATAGATCATAAGACGGAACTTAAATATATTACAAATGGATTTGTAACAGGAAGGAAGTCTCCTATGAGAATAAACTATAATGCAACTGCTATGGTTGCTGTAAATGCATTAAACAAAAATGACAGTGCGGTATCAAAATCTACGGAAAGATTGAGTACCGGACTGAAAATCAACCGTGCAAAAGATAATCCTTCCGGATACGCACTTTCCAGAAGAATGAAGGCACAGCTTGAAGGGTTAAAGCAGGCCGGTGATAATACCTCGGACGGGATCAATATCATAGAAACAGCAGACGGAGCAATGGGTGAAATCCACGATATGCTGCAGAGAATCAATGAGCTTGCAATAAAATCAGCGAACGGAACCTGGTCTGATTCCGATCGAACAATGATGGATGAAGAAGTTCAGCAGCTGAAGGATGAAATCCAGAGAGTTTCTGAAACCACAGAGTTTAATGGACAAAAGCTGTTAAATGGTTCTTTTGATCTGAAAGGCTATACAACCGACATAAATGTAAAGGTAAGCAGTTATTCGGAATATGTTGAAAAAGGAATCTATAAGTTTTCTTTTGAAGGTCTTGTTTTTGATGAAGATGGAAATATCACAACACCTATTGATCAAATAACGGTAAACACGGCTGATAACGAAAATGATATTGCAAAGGGAGCTACTATCTCTAATGTGCTTGAAAACAGAATCACATTAGCAGGAAGTAAAGGGTTTGAGATCAGCTTTGATATTTATAAAGATTATGTGGATGCTACTGGAAGCGGAGCTCCGTTTGAGGTAGATGTTACAGGACTTGGTGCCATGACACTGCAGGTCGGTGCAAATGAAGGACAGGTTCTGGATCTGAGTATTCCGGATGTAGGAACCAAGGGGCTGGGTATTCGCCAGCAGGATGTGCTTACAAGTGATAACGCATTGCAGATGATAGATGCTATTTCAGATGCCATTGCAAAGGTCTCTTCCATTCGCAGTAAGCTGGGTGCTTATCAGAATCGTTTGGAATCCACATCCACCATGCTGGATATCACAGAGGAAAATATGACAGAAGCGTTCTCCGGTATCACAGATGTGGATATGTCAGAAGAATATACTTCTTATTCTACTTATCAGATTTTGACCCAGGCAAGTACCTCTGTACTTTCCCAGGCAAATGAACGTCCATCCCAGGTACTCCAGCTGTTGCAGTAGGAGGGGATTTATGACTGATGAATTAAAAAAAGAATTTACACTTCGAATTACTCAGGCAAATCCCATATCCATGATTACTATATTGTATGAGATCACATTGACTTATTTGGAGGAAGCAGCAGAAGCAAAACAGAGTGATGACAGAGAGAAATTCGTGCTTGCGATACACCACGGGCAGGATTGCATACGGGAATTGCAGTCTTCCCTCAACCTCTCATATGAACCTGCTCCCGCACTTTACAGACTGTACATACAGATGCACCGTAAACTGGCGCAGGCAATCACAGGTTTTTCCCTGAATGCATGTGAGAAAGTGCAGAGCCAGTTGGAACAGCTGAGAGATGCTTATATACAACTGGAGAAAACAGGTTCATGGGATAGCGTCATGGTAAATACCCAGCAGGTATATGCCGGGCTTACCTACGGAAGGACTTCTTTGGTAGAAAGTCTGGAGCAAGGCGATAACAGAGGATTTCTTGCATAAAAAAAGTGAAAATTACGGAATTTTTTCAGGCGGCAGATGCAGTTCTGCCGCTTTTTCTGTTAAAAATTTGTATCGCTTCAAAACCGCATTTACTTTATAAATATAACAATCAATCAGATCCGGATCGGTTACGTTATCAAATCCGGAATAGGCTATTTCCAATTCTATTCTTGTTTTCTTAAGGTCCTCTATCAGACGTTGCTCCGCAGTGACATTTTTTGTGAGGGAATCTCCTTCATCCGTATCATATGTAGAGCGACTGAATAGTAATTTCATACAAATCATTCTCCGGTTCAACTATAAATAAAAGGTTTCTATTACATTATAGACAAATGGAAAAAGGTTTATTCGATATACAGGTAATATTTGGAAAGATTTTGTAATACATATAAATAACGGAGGACGGCTTATGGAAAAAAATGCTTGGATGATAGGTTTCATTTTAATAATTGTTTTGCTGGTTCTGATCTTAAAATGGAATGCAAAAATGGTGGGCAATTTCTTTCTCCGGGGAATTTTAGGGATGATCTGCATCTATGGAATCAATCAGCTTTTAAGCATGAATCAGCTGTTTTCTATTATACAATGTAATGCACTCACTTTTTTGACAACCGGAATTCTTGGATTTCCTGGGGTTTTCCTGCTTTATGTGATTGAAATTTTATATTTTATATAATTTTTCACAAAAATAAAAAGTTTTCAAAAAAGGTATGGACAAAAAAAGAACGGGTGCATATAATTCAAATTACTTCAAGCGACATCCTTTCGATTCTGAAAGATTCGGTCGCGGGGACAACTCTTTTTTGGCAGGACCGTTCTGATGATTTGGGAATTCTTTCTCCGGTTCGGAAATCCTTCCATAATCCTTCCATCTGATTCTTCCGGGATATACTTCTTTGGGAGAACCTTAAAAAATCCATTGAAAAAATTGAAACTGCCTAAATGATATGGAAAAGGGGTGAAAGATTTGTTTTGATATCTTAAAAGATAATATGGTTTTACGGGATACCTTTGACTGGGGTGTGTTGTGTGTGCTTCTGGTTTTTACAGGAATTGCCTGTTATTTTGACAAACGGGAAAGTCGAATCCCGAACCGTCTTTTGTTCATTGGTGGATTTATGGAAATTCTGTTTAGTATATTTCTTGTAGTCTACAGACAGGATTGGTGGTATATACCGGAAATCATAGTAAGATCTGTTCTTTTCTTTTTTCTATTGTGGCCTGTTTATCAAATAGGCGGTCTGGGAGCAGGTGATTGTAAGCTCCTTCTTTTCATCGGAATGTTTCTTCCGATCAAAATTTCCATTTTCATTTATATCAGCTCTATGGTACTGGCAGCAGGTATTGGTGTGATCAGAAATACAATACGGATCATGTTCCTGAAAAAACCTCCGGTATCCGGAATTCATTTTTCATTTTATATCT
>JBJENT010000275.1:0-5699 GCA_051880335.1 Lachnospiraceae bacterium | reverse complement strand
TAGTCTTTGATAGAGGCGGCTTTATATACCAGGGTAAAATCGCAGCATTAGCTGAAGCAGCCAGAGAAGCTGGCTTAGAATTCTAAGAAGGGAGAAACGTACATGAAACGTACAATCATTGATATAAGCAACATGGAATTAACTGAAAAAGTTGTTACAATCAAACGTGTTACTAAGGTTGTAAAGGGTGGTCGTAACATGCGTTTCACAGCTTTAGTTGTTGTTGGCGATGGAAATGGTCACGTTGGTGCAGGTCTTGGTAAAGCAACTGAAATTCCGGATGCTATCCGCAAAGGTAAAGAAGATGCAATCAAGAATCTTGTTAGCGTAGCTTTAGATGAAAACGCAAGTATTACACATGATTTTATCGGTACATTTGGATCTGCTGAAGTTCTTTTAAAGAGAGCTCCTGAAGGTACTGGTATCATCGCTGGAGGTCCAGCTCGTATTGTCTGCGAACTTGCAGGTATCAAGAACATTCGTACAAAATCACTTGGTTCCAATAACAAGCAGAACGTTGTTCTTGCAGCAATCGCAGGTCTCAGCCAGTTAAAGACTCCTGAAGAAGTAGCTAGCAACCGTGGTAAATCTGTTGAAGAAGTAGTCGGTTAATAGTTTCAGTGTTCTTAAGAAAGGAGAATAGATCATGGCAGATAATAAAATGTTAAAAATTACTTTAGTGAAATCTCCTATTGGTGCTATCCCAAAACAGCGTGCAACTGTAGTAGCTATGGGCCTTAAAAAACTCAACCATACAGTTGAACTGCCGGATAATGCAGCAACAAGAGGAATGATCCAGAGAGTAAATCATTTAGTAAAAGTAGAAGAAGCTTAATAGAAGGAGGTGTCATCAGGATGGAATTATCTAACTTAAGACCAGCAGAAGGCTCCAAACAGAGTGATAATTTTAGAAGAGGCCGTGGACATGGTTCAGGAAACGGCAAAACTGCAGGTAAAGGTCACAAAGGCCAGAAAGCACGTTCAGGTGCTCCCAGAATTGGTTTTGAAGGTGGTCAGATGCCTTTATACAGACGTCTTCCTAAGAGAGGCTTTACCAATAGAAATTCTAAAGATATCGTAGCAATTAACATCAGCGCACTGGAAGTATTTGATAACGGTGCAACAGTTGATGTGGATGCACTGATTGAAAAAGGTATCATTAACAACCCAAGAGACGGTGTGAAGATCCTTGGAAACGGAGAATTAACTAAGAAGCTGAATGTTAAGGTAAATGCATACAGTGAATCTGCAGCAGCTAAAATTCAGGAACTTGGTGGAACAGCAGAGGTGATGTAATATGTTTACAACACTTAAAAATGCTTTTAAAGTAAAAGAAATCAGACAACGGGTATTGTTTACTTTTGCAATGCTCGTTGTGATCAGAATCGCATCCCAGCTTCCTGTACCCGGTACAGATCCTGAATATTTCAGAAACTGGTTTGCAAAAGAACTTTCCGGTGCAGGTGATGCATTTAACTTCTTTGATGCATTTACCGGTGGATCATTCCTTAATATGTCCATCATTGCACTGAATATCACACCATACATCACATCTTCCATTATTATGCAGCTCCTTACCATTGCGATTCCAAAACTGGAAGAAATGCAGAAGGACGGAGAAGAAGGAAGAAAGAAAATCGTATCTATTACCAGATACGTAACAGTTGCACTTGCTTTGATCGAATCTACTGCAATGGCAATCGGATTCGGAAGAGGCGGACTGCTGAGAGAGTACAACGCGCTGAACGTAATTACAGTTATTGTTGCTTTGACAGCAGGTAGTGCATTCCTGATGTGGATTGGTGAAAGAATCACAGATAAGGGTATTGGAAATGGTATTTCCATTGTACTTACTATCAATATTATTTCCAGACTGCCACAGGATCTGAGTAATTTATTTAATCAGTTCGTGTTTGGCAAAGAAATTGCAATCGGAGTTGTTGCAGCCGTTATCATTATTGCCATTATTATTTTAATGGTAGTTCTGGTTATTGTCTTAAATGACGGTGTCCGCAAGATTCCGGTACAGTATGCAAAGAAAGTACAGGGCAGAAAACTGGTAGGAGGAAACTCCAGCAGTATTCCGCTGAAGATCAATACTGCCGGTGTTATTCCGGTCATCTTTGCATCCTCCATTATGCAGTTCCCGGTTATCATCTGTTCTCTTTTAGGTGTTAATGGCGGAACAGGATTCTGGGGAAAAGTTCTGAAAGGATTAAGCTCAAGTAACTGGTGTAAATTCACCAAGGGCGAATGGGTATACAGCATTGGTTTACTGGTATACATTGTACTGGTAATCTTCTTCGCTTATTTCTATACATCCATTACTTTTAATCCATTAGAGATTTCAGAAAATATGAAAAAGCAGGGTGGATTTATTCCTGGTATCAGACCGGGTAGACCAACCAGCGAATATTTGACAAAAATCCTGAATTACATTATTTTCATTGGTGCTTGTGGCCTTACAATTGTATGTGTAGTACCATTTGTATTTAATGGTATCTTCGGTGCAAGTGTTTCCTTTGGCGGCACAAGCCTTATCATTATTGTCAGTGTTGTTGTTGAAACATTAAAACAGGTTGAATCCCTGATGTTAGTACGTAACTACAAAGGATTTTTGAATGACTAAGAGATAATGTTTATGGGATGGAGCAAAATGCTGCATCCCTAAACGTCTTTATGGAGGCTTAACATGAAAATTATTATGCTTGGCGCACCGGGTGCAGGAAAAGGCACTCAGGCCAAAATGATTGCAGATAAATATAAAGTACCACATGTTTCCACAGGAGATATCTTCCGTGCCAACATCAAAAACGGTACAGAACTTGGAAAAGAAGCAAAACAGTATATGGACAAAGGACTTCTGGTTCCGGATGAACTGACTGTAAAAATTCTGCTGGACAGGGTAGCACAGGCAGACTGTGAAAACGGATATGTTCTGGACGGATTTCCAAGAACCATTCCACAGGCAGAAGTTCTGGATAAGGCATTAACAGAGCTGGGTGACAAAATCGATTATGCGATCGATGTCAATGTTCCGGATGAAAACATCATTAAGAGAATGTCCGGAAGAAGAGCATGTCTGGCATGTGGAGCAACCTATCATATCGAACATATTCCACCGAAAAAAGAAGGCGTATGTGACAGATGTGGCGAAGCACTTGTACTTCGTGATGATGATAAAGAAGAGACAGTCAAGAATAGACTGAATGTTTATCATGAACAGACACAGCCCCTCATTGAATATTATACAGGGAAAGGTATTCTGAAAGAAGTAGACGGTACCGTTCCTATGGATCAGGTATTTGAAGCTATTACAGATATTCTTGGTTAATTTGAAATAGAAAGAAGATGTTGAAATGGCAGTAAGTATTAAATCCGCAAGAGAAATCGCCTTGATGAGGGAATCCTGCAGATTACTTGAAATCGTACATGATGAACTGGGGAAAGCAATCCGGCCGGGCATGTCCACCATGGATATTGACAGAATGGGTGAGAAGCTGATCCGTGAGATGGGATGCATTCCAAATTTTAAGGATTATAACGGATACCCGGCATCCATTTGTGTTTCGGTAAATGATGAAGTGGTTCATGGTATTCCAAGCAAAGACCGGATTCTTTACGAAGGTGACATTGTCAGCCTGGATGCCGGACTGATTTATAAAGGATACCATTCGGATGCAGCCAGAACCTACGGGGTTGGCAGCATCAGTAAGGAAGCACAGAAACTCATTGATGTGACAAGGCAGAGCTTTTTTGAAGGAATCAAAATGGCAAAGGCAGGCAATCATCTGTATGATATTTCAAATGCGATTGATGATTATGTAAGCAGCTTTGGGTACGGAATCGTCAGGGATTTGGTAGGGCATGGAATCGGAACTTCTCTTCATGAAGATCCACAGATTCCAAATTTCAGACAGAGAAGAAGAGGCATTAAGCTGGTACCGGGCATGACGCTGGCGATTGAGCCTATGATTAACATGGGCAGGGCTGATGTAGAGTGGCTGGATGATGACTGGACTGTTGTTACCGAAGACGGAAGCCTTTCAGCGCACTATGAAAATACGGTATTGATCACAGACGGGGAACCGGAAATTCTTACACTGAGTAAATAAGAAAGAATTGGGACACAAAAAGTATGACAGGTTACTTGGCTTATTCCAAAGCAGGACATGACCGACATAAAATATATCTCATAATCAGGGAACAGGGTGAATATGTATATCTGGCAGACGGAAAAACAAAGACGCCGGATCACCCGAAAAGAAAGAAGAAAAAACATATTCAGATCATAAAAAAGTATGCAAGACCTGAGATAATCCAGAAATTACAAAGGGGAGAAATGGTGGATCAGGCATTATTAATTCAGGAGGTAGAGAATGTCAAAAGCAGATGTAATTGAAATTGAAGGTACTGTAATTGAGAAGTTACCAAATACAATGTTTCAGGTAGAATTGGAAAACGGACATAAGGTATTAGCACACATCAGCGGTAAGCTGAGACAGAACTTCATTCGTATATTACCAGGCGATAAAGTTACGCTGGAATTATCACCATATGATCTTTCAAAAGGTAGAATTATATGGAGAGATAAATAAGCCAAAATAATGGTTGCATTAAAAGGGATGATGTGGTACAATAAAAAACGGTCTTTTTGAAAGGAGGGTTTTAACAATGAAGGTTAGATCATCAGTAAAACCAATTTGCGAAAAGTGCAAAGTAATTAAAAGAAAAGGAAAAATCAGAATTATCTGTGAGAATCCAAAACACAAACAGGTTCAGGGTTAATTTTATCTCTGGATGGCTTAGGTTGTTTAACAACTGAGGAAATGTGTTTCACATAATGGAACGTAGAGAGCCTACGGGAAATTACTTTTTGATACCGAAATAATGCTTGGTATTCGGAAAGATCGGATTCGTTTCCGGTTGGGCAGTAGACCGCCCCAATCAATTAGTAACAAGAAAGCACACAAGAGATGTGCAGGCCGCTATATGCGGAGAAAAATGGAGGAAGAAACAAAATGGCTCGTATTGCAAGTGTAGACTTACCAAGAGACAAACGTGTCGAAATCGGACTTACTTATATCTATGGTATTGGTAGAGTAAGTGCTACAAAGATTCTGGAGAAAGCAAAAGTAAATCCGGATACTCGTTGTAGAGATTTAACAGACGAAGAAGTAAAAGCAATCAGTGAAGTAATCGATGCAGAATACGTCGTAGAAGGTGATCTTCGTAGAGAAGTTGCTCTGAACATCAAGAGACTTCAGGAAATCGGTTGCTATCGTGGTATCCGCCACAGAAAAGGCCTTCCTGTTCGTGGTCAGAAGACAAAGACAAACGCAAGAACAAGAAAAGGTCCAAAGAGAACCGTTGCTAATAAGAAGAAATAATAAGTAATAACATTCTTCTTATAGGAAATGTAGTAAGTAAAACAGAACATAACGCGTTGACGCGCATTGTGCAGATCTCAGAAATGAGATAGAAAATGAGAAAGTAGGTTAGTTTAAAATGGCAAAAAAAGTTACAAAGAAAGTAACCAAAAAGCGTGTAAAGAAAAACGTTGAACGTGGACAGGCACATATTCAGTCTTCTTTTAATAACACAATCGTTACATTAACAGATACTGAAGGTAATGCTCTCAGCTGGGCAAGTGCCGGTGGTCTTGGTTTTAGAGGTTCAAGGAAATCTACTCCATATGC
>JBJENT010000274.1:4547-5719 GCA_051880335.1 Lachnospiraceae bacterium | reverse complement strand
CATAAATAATCATTCATTCAAAAAATTCTCCCGCCTATTCCATCGCCGCTTTTATTAGTTTTTCAATATGTATTTCCACTGCATCCAGACACAGAACAGGGCAATTATCCGAATGTAGTATCAGCGGCAGTTCTGTACACCCCAGGACAATGGCTTCTATATCATAATCCTTTTTCATTTTTTCAATAATCTCTACAAATTCACGTAAGGTACTTTCCTTTACAATTCCACGTTCAAGCTCTTCGTAAATCTTCCTGGCAATCAATTCTCTATCTGCCTTTTCCGGGATAAAAACCTGAATGCCTGCATCCTGTAAATCCTTTTTCATGTAGTTCTGTTCCATCGTAAAAATAGTCCCCAAAAGACCTACCCTTTTGATTCCTCTGGCTACTACTTCTTCACACACCGCTTGGGGAATACTAATCAATCCCGCACAAGTTCTGCGTTCTAATTCCTCATATACAATATGCATTGTTGCTGCCGTAAGAGTAATCACCTCCGATCCCCCGGCAATAAGATTATTTACTTTTTCTGCGAGATAATCTGCCAGTAACTCATACTGTCCCTTTGACACATACTCCCATGCACGATGAAAATTTACACTTTCAATTGAAAGATCCGGCATTTCCTTACCATCTGTCAGTTTATCAATTCTATTGTTTAGTTCCCGATAATACATGAGTGTAGATTCCGGACCTGTTCCCCCGATTAAACCTATTTTTTTCATCCTATTCTCCTTTAATACCCTGCTTATTTCTCATCACCATAAGCCTGTTCCCGGTCTCCATATATCCAGTATACTGTAATATCCTCATAATCCATTTCAAGACAAAAGCTTTCTTTTTCCGGAACAATTCTAAATACCCATGTTTCTTTCACCGGCTCCAGATCTGAATCCATTTCTGCGGAAAGCACTTTATCCTCCACTGTATAACGTCCATGCCATCCAATGGCTCCAATATACCAACTCATGAGACCATCACTTTTTATCTCCATACTCGCATCAAATTCCATATACCCCGGAAAACGGTCCATAAATTCTACCAGATCATTCTTTTCCGCATCCAAGTGCCAGGGGCCGACCAAGTCTTCTACCGAAACCATTTCTTCCATTTCGTTTTCCTGTATTTCTTTTTCCCACTTTCTATTCTCCTGTGCCTCATTTCGGCCAC
>JBJENT010000274.1:0-4447 GCA_051880335.1 Lachnospiraceae bacterium | reverse complement strand
TTTTCCTGTATTTCTTTTTCCCACTTTCTATTCTCCTGTGCCTCATTTCGGCCACAGGCTGCTATAGACAGACACATGGTTCCCATCCATGCGATGGACAATAGTCTTTTCATTTTTTCCTCCCCCAAAGCTAACGAACGTTTCCTATTATTGTAATTCCTATTACTGCTTCTGTCAATCCTTTGCAATCGTTGGGAGCGCGGCTTTTTTGTAACCCATATACTTGTTTCAAAATTTCTATTTCAGTGGAAAACAAATATCGATTTCCATATAACCGTCTTCCCTTACCATGCGGTAGATATCAAAAATAGGTCTTTCATCTAATTGATTTCCTGTTTTGGAAAGCCACCTGCAAAAAATCTCCTGATACACCATAAACAAAAACTGTGGGAAGCCTTTAAAATGATACACCGCATATTTCCCACCATCACAATCATGTGTAAGAATATCAGGACGATCCTTTAATACCGGGTGATCCGGCGAAATCGTCTGGCATAATTCATACATACAATTTTCTTCATCTGTGATAGAAGGATCATCGATTGTACACTCAATATATATCGTATCTTCTGCCGCCAGATACTCATATTTCTCCAGGAACCTGCACCACTCTTCCGGTAGGTTATGATAATTTCCCTTTCTTCTTTCATAAAGTACTGTAAAAGGCTTCAGATACTCAATGGTTATTTTCCTTTGAGCATCCTCCAGATCATCTAATGATAGTCCATGTGAAAAGGAGCTTTGCTCTACCATCTGCTCACTTACTTTTCGAAAATCAGCCGGTGAAATCTCCAGATGCTTTTTAAAAGCTGTAGCAAAATTTGACGAAGAATATCCATATTCTTCGCCAATCTCTGTAATACTTTTCTCTTTTTCAACCTTTAGGCGCCAGGCGCTTCTCTCCAGGCGCACTCGTTTAATAAATTGATACAGAGCCTCATCTGTGTCCTCTTTAAACATACGCATCAGATGATACCTGGAATATGCACAGTGGTTTGCCACATCATCCACTGTGATATCCTCATCAATATGATCAAATATGTAATCAATTGCCTGGTTTATCACAATGCGATCTATGCTGTTACTTTCCTTATCTTTCATTAAGCTCCCCTGTTTTGATAATACTTTTTTGTTTTCTGATTAACATGATAGAAACGATAGCAGTCAAAACTTCCGTACATGGTGCAGCAAGCCATACACCGTTCATTCCAAGAAACGCCGGAAGAATTAATGTAAATGCTAAAAGAAGTACGATCCCTCTCAGCGCAGATATCAGTGCAGAAGATTTTGCATCCCCGCAGCTTGTAAAATACATGGAATTAATGATGTCATAACCCATAACAAAAAATGTGACTGCATACAGTCTGAATCCTGATGCCACCATATCTGCCACCTGACTGGTGCATCCAAACAGCCCCGCATAGATTCTGCCTGTAATAAAAAAGAATACAGCAACCAGAAAACCGATTATAATTAATATTCTGTTTGTGATTTTTCGTAAATCAAAAGCTGTTTCTGTTTCTTTCGCACCCCAACAGATACTAACAAGTGGTGTGATTCCCTGTCCAAATCCAATACAGATCATACTGTAACCGTACACCACAAATCCCAGAATCGTAAATGCTGCAACACCTTCTGCACCCACATACTTCATTAAAACATAATTAAACGTAAACATGGATATGGCACTGGCCATTTCTCCAATAAATTCTGATGACCCATTTAAGAGGATCTCTCTGTTTACCATCTTGTCCATAAGAAAGCGGCAAAACTTTATTCCTGCACTTCGGCTAAAGAAGTAGCCCAATGAAATCATGACGGTGATCATCTGCACCATCAGAGAACCAATCGCACTACCTCCCACGCCCAGTCCCATGACTGCAACAAGGATATAGTCAAAAACAGCATTGAGTATACATCCCGCAATACTAACCATCATACAAATCTGAGGTTTCCCATCTACTCGAATGAACATTCCCAATACCGTTCCCACAACCATAAGTGGATAGTTAAACAACATAATCCGATAATACTCTGTGAAATATCCGGATAGTCCTGCATCTGCTCTTAATGCACCAAGTATCGGTGTAAAAAGTGTAAATGTTAAGATAGAAATAACAATGCAAACCAGTATCGCGGTTGCAATGGTTTGTGAAAATACCTCTGATGCTTTTCTCTTTTCCTTTGCTCCCAGAAGTCTTCCCGCAATGACGGATCCTCCTACCCCAACACAAAGCCCTACTCCCAAATAGAAATACAGGATTGGCAAACCCAGATTGATTGCTGCCAGCGCATCTTCACCTACGTAGTTTCCCGTAAAATAGCCATCTGTTATGGTTATGATCGTTTGAAGCAGCATAGCGATGATACTTGGAATGGAAAACTGAAGAATCATTTTGCATTTGTTTTCTTTGATTTGACTAATATTCATGGTTACATCTCTCCTTTGCTATGCTTCATTATAGAGATGCAACTATTATTCTACTTCTGAATTCGTGCTATGAATTATAATAAAACCTTCAAACTGTGATAAATTGAAATAAAAAAACCTGGAGCTGGCACTCCAGGCTTTTCTGACTCACACGGAATCATACTCGCTTTTCTTAGCTAAATTCATAATACTATTGTTCTCTGTAAAAATCAAGCTACATCTTGAATCCGAACATATTTTCGTGTTACTATTTATTTGCTGTCGACTCTTTCCAGCAGGGAGGAGGTGACTCACATGAAGTACATAATCGCTTTTCTTATCTCTGTATTGGCATCTGTAGCTGGCTACTACATTTGCAAATGGCTAGACAGAGACGAATGACAGCACTAGCCTAATGGGGTAGTTCTCCAAAATGAACTTTAAAGTCTTGGGAGCTGGCACTCCCAAGGCTCTTTAATGTATATGATTTAACTCAATATTCTATGACATACACCTACTATTTCAATTGAAAAAATCTTTAGGCAATACCTTTTCCAAAATCAAACTAACTATTTACACACCTTCTTAATAGTCCCGGCTGTTCTTATCGTCAATTTATCAGTGATACTGGAACACGCTGTTTTCTTCCACCAGTTACACTTCTGGTATGATTTTCTACCAAAAGTCCAAAAAATAATATTTTGATAGATTTCAATTTGTTCCAATCCCTCTGATACCGGTCCAATCATATCCGAAATCTCCTGTGGCGAATCACCAGAAAGAATGAAAATCAAATTATCGTATTTCTCTTTATCTTCCGTCCCCCACCACTTCGGTGCGTGACGGAGAATCTGCTGCAATTCCTTTTCTGTAATAATGTAAGCTGGAATATCATAACCGAAATTATTATGGATCATTTCTTCAATGGAACATCTGACTTCGAAAAGATTCTGGATATCTGACGAAAAGGCAATGTTTCCACTATTGAGATAGGTCCTCACATCCTGATATCCCAAATTTTCAAACTGCGCCTTTAAATCTGACATTGTAATCTTGTTTTTTCCACTTATATTGATTCCTCTTAGAAACGCACAGTATGTTTCCATATATTCTTCGGGACTAACATCTTTACCATATTCAATCATGTTTGCATTCCTCAAAACAATTATCTTCTTGACCTGAACATCTACCTATACAGACAGCAATAGAGATCCTGACAGATCCAGCATTGCTAACGAACGTTCCCTGTAATTGTATTTTATGCCGAAACGATTGTCAAAGAAAATTTTTATAAATCATAACCACCGGCTGAGCCGGTGGTTTGCTCACGCCCTATAAGGGCTTGTTACCGGCACTAGGGTCTAAAGACCCATCGAATAGTTCGCCAGCCGCAACATCATTTACTTAGAGAACCTCTTAGGTTCTCTTTTTACTTCTTTTGTTTTACTGGCTCACCCGTGAACGGGTCAATATACTCTTTTAGTGTCATTTGATCATATTCAAGATCTTCTTTAAGCTGATTCTGAATATACTCTTGGATTTTCTTTGCATTTTTTCCAACGGTATCAACAAAATATCCTCTACACCAAAAATGCCTATTCCCATATTTGTATTTTAAATTGGCATGCCTTTCAAATATCATGAGTGTACTTTTCCCTTTCAAATACCCTACAAAACTTGAAACGCTTATACTTGGTGGTATTTCTACTAACATATGAATATGATCTGGGCATACCTCTGCTTCCACTATTTTGACACCTTTTCGTTTGCATAGTGTACTTAATATATTGGCAATATCTTGTTTCAATTGTCCGTATATCACTTTTCTCCGAAATTTAGGTGCAAAAACAATATGATACTTACAATTCCACTTTGTGTGTGATAAACTATTACTATCCATTTGGATACCTCCTATGTACTTTAATACGGTTGGCGAACCAACATTATTGTATCATTGGAGGTTTTATACTGTAAGCTAAAGCATCTTTAACCACCCGCATAGCAGGTGGTTTATTTGTTTCCTACTCATTTTTCGGA
>JBJENT010000273.1:0-5725 GCA_051880335.1 Lachnospiraceae bacterium | reverse complement strand
AATCATTCTTCAAATTCAGAATAATTCTTTTGAATCTAAAACAATGGTAAAAGGTCCTTCATTGGTAAAAGATACATGCATTTCCGCACCAAATTCACCGGTTTCCACATGATAACCTTCGTTTCTGCATTGATTGATAATATATTCATATAAGGCTTTGGCATGGTCCGGAGCGCCTGCATTTATAAAAGAAGGTCGGTTTCCTTTTTTACAGTCTGCATACAATGTAAATTGCGAAATCAGAAGTAAAGAACCCTGAACACTTGACAGATTTAAATTCGTCTTGCCATTTTCATCTTTAAAAATGCGAAGTCCCAGCATTTTCTTTATCATTTTATCTGCAATTTCTGTAGTATCCGCATTTTCAATACCGATCAAAACCATATAACCGTGATCGATACTGCCAATGATTTGATTTTCTACTTCCACACTGGCATTGGAAGCAATTTGAATAACAAATTTCATAATGTATTACCATTCAGATCTGTTTATTCTTTATGATCTGAGCTACTCTCCTCTTTATAGTCTTTAGATGATGAAGAGGTGTCTGTCAATAAAACTGTTTCATTTTCTTCCTGATTGAGAGAAACAAATTTATCATTTTCATCAATATAATCCAGTTCCTTATATTTTCCGGTATCTGTAGGCAGTTGTTTTTTTGTAAGTTTTTTATTTATGACAGAACTAACAGCTGCATAAATAACTGCAAAAATCGGAATACCAACAATCATTCCAAGAACACCCCAAACTCCACCAAACAGTGTAATGGAGAAAATTACCCAGAATCCGGATAATCCGGTAGAATTGCCTAAAATCTTTGGTCCAATGATATTTCCGTCAATCTGCTGCAAAATTAGAATGAAAATAATAAAATACAGGCATTTGGCCGGATTTACCATCAAAATCAGTAAGGCACTTGGGATTGCACCAATATATGGACCGAAAAACGGAATGATATTTGTTACGCCGACGATTACACTGATCAGCAGGGAATATGGCATTTTTAAAAGACTGGTTCCCACAAAGCATAAGACACCTATAATGAAGGAATCAACGATTTTCCCGGACAAGAACCCGATAAAGGTCCGGTGTACAAACCGAAACTCCTTGATAATCATATTGGAAGTGCTTCTGCTGAAAAAGGCATAGCACATTTTTTTGGTCTGTGAAGCAAATCTCTCTTTACTGGCCAGAACATAAACGGAAATAATAAAGCCGATGACCAGATTATAAAGGGATTTCAATATCCCAATTAAACTCAAGGATATGGACTTGATCAGTACATTAATTTGCGGAACAATGGAACGGTTGAGCCAGCCGGCGATATCAGAAGAATAACTGTTCAGTAGATTTTCCACATACTGCTCTACCTCAGGGTTGTCCGACAAAAGCTTTTCCACCAGCACAGTCAGATTATATACATAGATTGGAAACTGAAAAATAATACTCTGAATGCTTCGAATCAATTGTGGTATCACAATTGAAAAAAATGCATATAGAATAAGCAGAATAAAGGCCAGCGTCAGAACAATGGATAAACCACGCAGTCTTCTTCTGTTTTTGCCTTTTTTAATATCGATTTTCAGACGGTCACATAAAGGGAATATTATCTTATGTTCAATCGTATTCAGGATTGGTGAGGCGATATAAGCTATGGCAAGTCCATCGACAACCGGCATAATGATCCGAAGTAAAAACTGCATTTTTTGAATCAGATTTTGCCCCATAAACATCAGATAATAAAAACAAAATGCAAGGATGATGGTAATAAGTGCTGTCAATCCCCACATAAAATACTGGTTTTTCCAATTTTTCTTCATGATAAAACATTACCTTTGTATCGTATTATTTGTGATATAATAGTATTATATCACAGGAATGAAATTGTATGGAATTTTTTTCATAGGATTATTTTTTATCATATGTTTCATTTCCATATTTTTTTACGCTTTCGGAGGAATGATATGAAGTTGCAAAGACTCTATAGTCTGGTGCGGCAGGCCATGGATGATTATCATATGATACAGGATGGAGATAAAATTGCAGTGGGCGTTTCCGGCGGGAAAGATTCGCTTACCCTGTTGTATGCCCTGGCCGGTCTTAGAGGCTTCTATCCTGCCCAATTTGATTTGTGTGCAATAACAGTTGATTTGGGAATGAAAAATCAGGATTTGGGGCAAATACTGGCTTTATGCGACTCTTTAAATGTTCCACTTTATGTCGTAAAAACAGAAATAGGGAAAATCGTATTTGACAAAAGAAAAGAAAGTAATCCATGTGCATTATGTTCCAAAATGAGAAAAGGCGCACTGCATGAAAAAATGTTAGAACTTGGCTGTCATAAAGTTGCATATGCCCATCATATGGATGATGCAGTTGATACGCTTATGATGTCTATGTTTTATGAAGGCAGGCTGCTTTCCTTTGAACCGGTTACCAGACTGGATAAAACCCAAATCACTATGATCAGACCATTAATCTATGTCCGGGAATCTGATGTGATCGGTTTTGTTCATAAATATAATCTTCCGGTACTGAAAAGTACCTGTCCAGTGGATGGATTTACCAAAAGGGAATATATACATCAGCTTCTCCGGAACATCAACCGGGAAAATCCCGGAATCCGGGAACAGATCTTTCATGCCATGCAGACGGATATTGAGGTCTGGAAAGTACAGGAAAGGTAGTTGGCTTTTATGGAAAAGAAATATTACGAAGAACAGGATAAAAAGAATATTGAAAAGATCAGAGCGGTTCTGCAGGAACTTCCGACATTCTGTAAACAATATTTTCATGATATAACAGACTATACTTCTACCAGGACAAGGCTCGCATATGCTTACGATCTCCGTGTTTTTTTTGAATTTATTCATCAAAATAATTCGGCTATGGGAAACATGGATATTCACGATTACCCTATCAAAATTCTGGATATGATTACCAAAGAGGATATTATGGAATATCTGGATTATATGTCCCTTTATGAAAAAGAAGGAAAAACCATTGTGAATAAAGAAAAGGGGAAAGCCAGAAAAATAGCAAGTCTGAGAAGTTTTTACAACTACTATTATCGAAATGAACTGATTGAAAAAAATCCGGCTGCACTCATCTCCCTTCCCAAACAGCATGATAAAGAGATCATCCGTTTAGAGCCCAACGAAGTGGCTATTCTTCTGGAGCAGGTGGAAGCTGGAACCAAACTGACAAAATCCCAGTTAAAATATCATAAAATCAATAAAATAAGGGATGTCGCTCTCCTTACTCTTCTACTTGGAACCGGAATACGTGTTTCGGAATGTGTAGGACTGAATCTGAATGATGTAGATCTGGAAAACGGTGCCCTGATTGTACATCGCAAAGGTGGTTACAACAGTACGGTATATTTTGGATATGAAGTGGAAAATGCCCTTCGGGATTATCTGGAGCAAAGGGAACATATGATTCCTCTGGAAGGACATGAAGATGCCTTTTTCCTTTCCATGCAAAATAAACGCATGAGTGTTCGTGCTGTGGAAAATCTGGTTAAAAAATATGCACAGAATGTAACCACATTAAAGAAAATAACTCCTCATAAGCTGCGCAGCACTTATGGTACTTCTCTGTACCGTGAAACAGGTGATATTTATCTGGTAGCCAGTGTGCTTGGCCACAAAGATGTCAATACTACAAGAAAGCATTATGCTGCGGTAAACGATGAAGTTCGTATGCGTGCTGCAAACATTGTAAAACTGCGCAGTGATGAATCATGATAAAAATCAATAACAGACTATTATTTCATTGACATGCAATCGTTTAAAAGCAGTATATTATTTCAATGACATACTGTCGTTTAAAAGTAATGTACTGTACAGAAACAGGACGTCCGTATTCTCTTTTGATAATTTGTCAAAACTAATGTAATTTCCTAACAGATCACTTGAAATATATCGGATGTCCACCAATATGATTTTATCATAATAAGAAACCATAAGTGGCGCCAGGCTGCTCCCAAAAGAGTCCCGGAACATAAGCAGTGTCCTGCCACTCTCTCCGGATGGATTATCTATTGAAATAATCGGCATGGTTCCAGCCAAAAACAGCTCATAAGGATCTTTCCCCATCGCTTTTTCCATATCATAGAGTGATGCAATGGTATTATTTTGACCATCTGTATATGTCACAATACAGTTTTCAAGTGTTTCATTGGTCAAAAAACGGATTTTATCCGGTTTGTGGGGGAGAGCCGACTGACCGTAATAAACCCCGTAA
Organism: Lachnospiraceae bacterium; assembly: GCA_051880335.1. Taxonomy (GTDB): domain Bacteria; phylum Bacillota; class Clostridia; order Lachnospirales; family Lachnospiraceae; genus 1XD8-76. The sequence continues at coordinate 1,477 of JBJENT010000273.1, read as the reverse complement.
AATGGCCTTTTAAGCTCTTCTGAAGCATAGATCTGATTCGAACTATGTGAAGTAGATTTATGTTCTCCTGTCAATTCATATACAATATAGTCTGCTATTTCTACCAGGTTCTCCTGCTTCCAATGGGTATCTGTCTGATAATAGTCATCCACATACAGCCTGTCTCTGATATCAATCCATTTCATATAGGAGTTTTTCGCCTGCATATAAGCATATAATTCATCATAAGAAAGGGATAAATGATGGCTGCTGTCGGCCAGATAATAATTTTTATCCGGAACAATTACAAAATAAGGATTCCATGAATTAGGCTGCAAATAAGTCTGATATAAATTTTCAAAACGTTCGGAAGCATGGTTCAGCATTGTCTCATTCATTGGATATACCATTTTAGACAAATGTCCTTCAGCCTCGTATATTTCATGCTGATCCATTTTACATAGAACATATTTTTCAAAAACTGCTTTGATCGAACGAAAGGTATCTCTCATAGGAAACTGATCCAGTACATATGGCTCACAACTATCCATCAAAAGGCCGGAGGATAGTTCTTCTGCCCGGAAATCAGGCGCTTTTGCAAGGAATCGCCTTTCGCTTTCCGAATAGGTTTTGTCCGGTAGCAGGATCTGGGCCACAAATAAAAGAATAAAAAAAGAGAACAGAATAATGGATAAAATTTTATCTTTATATTTTAAAAACATACCTACTCTCCTTTCTTTTACTCTATTAAAAAGATCTATCAAAAACGAAAATATAAAAACGGGCTGAAAGATCCATCTACCAGATAAGCAGTTACCAGTACCAATAAAATCAGTAAAAACGGTATTTCAAGTAAAGAACATACTTTTTGCATGGACTCTTTCTGACATAATTTTTCTATTCCCTTTTTTACTATAGGTGTACATCCTAAAACAGCAGCCAGAAACAACACAAAATAACTGCGGATATAATATCCTGTTTCTGTTGAAAAAAGGGATAAATTCCCGATACAAAACATGTTCTTTAAAGAATAGAATGCATCTGGAATATCCTCGGCTTGAAAGATAACAAAGCCTGTCACAACAAAAAACAAAACATATATATGACTAAAAAATTTACTTTTCTTCAGATATTTCAGCAAAAACAGCTTTTCCACCAAAAGTAAAACACCATATAACAGTCCCCAGAGAACAAAATTCCAGGAAGCACCATGCCATAATCCGGTAAGCATCCAGACCAGAAAAATATTAGCAATCCATCTGCTTTTTTTTACCCGATTTCCGCCAAGTGGAATATAAACATAGTCACGAAACCAACTGCCCAGAGATATGTGCCACCTTCTCCAGAATTCCGTGATGCTGGAAGATATATATGGATAATAAAAGTTTTCCGGATAATCAAAGCCAAGAATCTTTCCAAGGCCGATGGCCATGTCACTATATCCGGAAAAATCATAATAAATCTGCAGTGTAAAAGAAATGGCATAAACCCAGTAAAA
>JBJENT010000272.1:0-5726 GCA_051880335.1 Lachnospiraceae bacterium | reverse complement strand
ATTCTTCTGATTTATATTATGTTGATGATTGTCCGGGTGATGGAACTACTTTTTGTGAAGACGGATCAGACCTGGATCGGTGAAAATATCTGGCAGAAAATATGCTGTATCCTTATGGTGGGAGCAGCACTGGGACTGCTGAATCTGCACTGGAAGGATATTGGTTTTTCTGTAAATGGCTTACGGAAAGGAGTGCTTTATGGTCTTGCACTGGGGATAAGCACCTTTCTGTTATCATATGCAGCGGAGTTTGCAACGTTATTTGCCATGAGAAAACATCCTTCCCTGCGATTTTATGTGACCAACTTTTCCCTTTCGAGGACCAATGTGACAGGAGTATCTGCCTTTGCTGTGCTGGTTTGCATCCTGGGAAATATTGTGAATGTGTGGGCGGAAGAAGGTTTATTCCGGGGACTGTTTTTGAACCTGGGAAAGAGATCTTTTTCCCAGAAGGGAGCAAATCTGATTCAGGCGGTTCTTTTCGGAGTATGGCATATCACAAATGTGCTGACTGCTGTGCTGGACGGAAGCATGGGCATCGGAATGGCAGTATTTATGGGATTTGGTTATGTATTGCTGTCCGGTATTCTGGCTTATGAGTGGGGGCTTTGCGTGGCACTTACCGGCACAATCTGGACAGGTGCCTTTGAACACTTTTTTAATAACTTTATCAGCAATGCTTTACATACGGTGACAGAAACCGGGGCAGATGAAATGATGATCATCCGGATTACTCTGTCCAATATTCTGTCCCTTACCCTTGTGGTGCTGATCTCCGGATTTGTGAAGAAAAAGAAACATTCGGAAATAGGTTGAATTGATTAGGCAATATGTCAAAAACGGTTGATTCAGAAAATGAAGTAAAAGGAGGAACTGTAAATTGAAAATAGGGGTATATTGGATAGGCATTATCATTTTTGTCCTTCCTATGCTGATCAATATCATATATGTGATTTTCCCACCGGTAAATGCCCCGGTTCCCATGCCTCTGGCGGTATTTCCGGTATTGTATTTCCTATGTGCAGCAATTTGGGTACATAATATTCCGGCCGCAGTTTTTATGATCCTATTTGGAATTGCGCACAATATCGTTTCTTATAGTTCATTTTCCTAGATAATATGAAAGAACAAAAGAGGCATACAGAATGAAGAAAAGGTGTAAAGCCTTTATTCAATTGCCAATGTGCTTTTTCAAAGGATGAAATGTGGTCTTTGAATAATGAAAATATGGATTTAGAATCTGTGAATTTGAAACATCGGCGATATGCCGGGAAATATCTGCACTTCGAAATGTCAGAATTGACATGCAGATAGAACTTACCTTACCAAATTCACCACCAAAATAGCTGCCCCCAATATCGTCAGTACTACACCTGTGGCGCGGTTTAACGTGGCTGCACTTGCTTTGTTGGCAAATTTTGCAGCAATGCGGGCCCACAAAAAAGTAAATATAATACAGAGAATCAGAGGCATAATCTGTGGCATGCCACCGATCATGAAATGACTTCCGGCCCCGGTCAGGGCAGTAAAGGTCATAATGAACACGCTGGTTCCCACTGCGGTTTTCAGCTCATAACCCAGTATGCTGGTAAGCAGCAGTAGCATCATCATTCCGCCACCGGCACCGATAAATCCGCAGATAAATCCGACCATGGTGCCGCACAGAACGGATTGGATCAGGCGTTTACGGGGACTGACTGCCGCCATGTTTTCTTTGGTGGTCATAACTGGGCGGACAATAAATTTAATACCAAGCAGCAGTGTCATGACAGTGGAAAAACTTCCCATGGTGGAATTGGGAACTTTGCTTGCAACAAAGCTTCCAACGAAGGTAAAGAGCAGAACTGTGATCATCATGACAAAACCGTTTCGGATATCCAGATTTTTATTCTTTCCATAAGTGTAGGCGCTGACTGCACTGGCCAGAACATCACTGGCAAGGGCGATGCCTACCGCTTCATAAGCCGGCATTCCAAGAAAAGTGATCAGCATAGGGCTGATGACTGCAGCAGCACTCATTCCGGCAAAACCGGTTCCCAGGCCGGCACCCATTCCTGCAAAAAAGCAGACAATCGTTTCTATCAGTAATGTCATGATCTCTTTTCCTCCATTTTTTTACCAATAATAGAACTATTATAGGGGGGAGATGCAGAAAGTCAAGTGAAAACTATAAAAGAAAAATCAAATCTTTCTTAAGAATATCTTAATGATTTTACCCGTTTATTCTTTATAAAATTTTCGTTACAATAGGGCTATGATATCAAAGGAAAAAAGGAATTCCAAACAACAGATACGGGAGAGAAAATGGCCAATATATTAATTTGCGATGATGAAAAAGATATTGTATCCGCACTTCGGATATACCTGACCGGAGAAAACTATCAGGTGTTCACTGCGGAGAATGGTTTACAGGCAGTCGAGGTAGTAGAAAAAGAAGAAATACATCTGGTCCTTCTGGATATTATGATGCCGGTGATGGATGGCATAACAGCTATGGCAAAAATCAGGGAGATATCCAACGTGCCGATTATTTTATTGACAGCCAAAGGGGAAGACACGGATAAAGTGCTTGGCTTAACGGTTGGAGCGGACGATTACGTAACGAAACCTTTCCAGCCTATGGAGCTGCTGGCAAGGGTAAAATCCCAGTTGCGCAGATATATGATGCTGGGCGGAGATACACCCCGGCAGCCGAAGAAGGAAAGCGAGATGTATCAAATCGGTGGGATTGAACTGGATGATGGAAGCAAAGAAGTTCTGCTGGACGGAGAGCCGGTTTCCCTGACACCCACGGAATTTGAGATATTAAAGCTGTTTATGCAGCATCCCAATAAAGTCTTTTCTCCAAGGGATATATATTCCAAAGTATGGAATGATGAGCCTTACGGAAGTGAAAATACAGTGGCAGTACATATCAGACATTTAAGAGAAAAAATAGAGTATAACCCGGCAGATCCGAGATACATTAAGGTGGTCTGGGGACATGGATATAAGATGGAGTACAAAGGGAATGAATAGTTGGAAGAATAAAACAAGTATTAAATTTTTAGCATGGATTTTATCGATTTTCAGTGCAGCTGTTTTTATCATGAGCGCAGCTGTTGCAACGATTGCTGCAGATCAGGGGATTTATGATAAGCGGGAGTCGGAAGTGAATGCCAGACTGGAAGAAAAAATTGATAAAATATACGCCACCATGGCGATGGCAAATCGTGGGACGGATTTTGCAGAATCCATGAAGGAAACCGGTTTCCGGTATGGTATCGTAAAGGCAAATCATATCGACCGGGTGGACTTGTCCGATGAAAAAAACTATGTAGATACGAATTTTGAAACATTTCCTACCGCAAATGCGCTGGAAGAATCGAAGGAATGGAAGGTATTACATTATTACATAGGAGACCGCACCACTTATGAGTGGTATCAGTCTATTTTTGGATACGCTTATTATTACAATAATGGGGATTTCAGGGAAATCGATTCCAACTTCGAATATTCGGATGAGGAGTACAACGCAGCGGATCGGGAAAAAACCTACATTGAGGTACCGATTAAAGGACGCGTATATGACATCGATAACGGTATCTTCTTTTATAAAACAGATGATGGATATTTCCGCATTAATACGGTTGCATTGCCGGTAAGTGTGGATGGAGATTATGTGGATTTTCAGTATGACAGTTCCCAGGGAGCATACTACAATCAGGAAAAGGACAGATGTCTGATCCCAGAATATTATCTGACCTTAAATGCCTTTGACAGTACAGATCATGGATGGGAAAGCTGGAATGAAATCGTTCTGGATGGACAAAGCTTCAGTCATATGGACATTGATTTTGTGAGAGAAGACGAAATCGGTGTAATCTCCTCTATGTATTATGATTCCGCATCCAGTGATACCTTAACCTATCTGGGAGAAGAGCCGGATACGGATGAGGACGAAAATTATTTCCACTACTGGGTTGTTTACCGCGTGGAAGAACCGGTCATCAGTTCCGCATTCTGGACCGGCGATCTGTATCAGCAGGCAGTGTCAACAGTACACTTTTTATATGAGTCAAAATACAATCTCATCATCTGTATGGTAGTTTCCGGAATTCTCTGGCTGATCAGTACAGTGGTTGTGCTGACTATGGCTGGGCATGTCCGGGTGAAAATGGAACCGGAACCGGGAGAAAAGAAAGCAAAATATGCAGACAAAGTGCAGGAAGGCTTTCTGCAGGTGCTTCCATTTGATATCTTTACTGCAGTCATGTTTGGATTAGCAGTGGCAGCAACTTTGGGAGCATATGCCATGATAGATATCGGCTTGTCGGTACATGGAATCGTAATGGCCATGTTTATGCTGATGCTGGCATACCTGATCGGTCTGATCTGGCTGGCTGATTTTGCAGTCCGAATCAAGCTGGGAAAATGGTGGAGAAACACCCTTGTATATAAGATACTGGCAGGAATCGGAAGAGCCATTAAAAAACTGTTTCGGAAAATTTTCCGGTTTGCAGAAGAAAACATTTCCTTATTGGGAAAGACCACACTGGTAGTAGGCGCAGTATCACTTTTGGAATTTATTGTGATTGTTTTGACCCGGCACAATGTGGAGGTGGAAATCCTTTTCTGGATATTTGGAAAAATCCTTCTGGTTGTATGTATCGTACTGCTTTTACGACAGGCGAGCAAACTGAAAGAAGCAGGAGAAAAAATGGCACATGGCCAGCTGAATGAAAAGGTGGATACCAAAAACTTATTGTGGGAATTTAAAAAGCACGGGGAGAATTTGAACCAGATCGTGGATGGAATGAACTGTGCGTTGGAAGAGAGAATGAAGAGTGAACGGTTTAAAACCGAGCTCATTACCAACGTTTCCCACGACATCAAGACACCGCTTACTTCCATTATCAATTATGTAGATTTGCTCAGCAAGGAAGAAATCGAGAATGAAAAAGCACAGGAGTATCTGGATGTTCTGAGCAGACAGTCTTCCAGACTGAAAAAACTGATAGAGGATTTAATTGAGGCATCAAAAGCCTCCACCGGTAATCTGCCGGTAAATAAGCAGCAGATGGAGATGGGTGTATTCCTGATGCAGATGCTGGGTGAATATGAAGAAAAACTGAAAAAATCCGATATCACAGTACTTTTGACTAAACCGGAGGAAGATGTCATGGTATCTTCTGATGGCAGACATTTAAGCCGGGTTATGGATAACCTGCTGAACAACATATGCAAATATGCATATCCGGGTACCCGGGCATTTATCGATCTGAAGAAAACCGAAAACGGATGTATCATATCCGTGAAAAACACCTCAAAATATCCGATTAACATGAAAGGTGAGGACCTGATGGAACGCTTTGCCAGAGGAGACGCCTCCAGACATACAGAAGGCAGCGGCCTGGGCCTTTCCATTGCGGTTAGTTTGATGGATCTGATGGGCGGAAGCCTGCGGATTGAAACCGATGGTGATTTGTTTAAAGCAATTTTAGAGTTATAGTGGGGACGTTCCTTTTGTCCACGGAATAGCCCTTTTGTCCATAGGAGTGTCCCCTGTCTTGCAACCAAAAGCCTGATAACAATATATTTTCAAACAAAATGCACAAGATAAGTTGTCTGCATTCATTGCGCTAAGCATTCCGATGAGCCTCAAAAACAAAAATCGTGTTCAGCAAAGGCATCCACGATTTTAGAGTCTCATCTCCATAGCGCAAAAATCATGAAGACAATCTTAT
>JBJENT010000271.1:0-5734 GCA_051880335.1 Lachnospiraceae bacterium | reverse complement strand
ATCTTTTTTTCCAGTCTGCTGACCTGAACCTGGCTGATTCCCAGCCTTCTGGCGATTTCCACCTGGGTCTTTCCCTGAAAATACCGCAGCAGTATCAATTCTTTTTCCGTCCCCTGTAGCTCGTCCAACAACTGACTTACCAACATCTGATTCAGCAGATATTCTTTTTCATTCTGGTCTCCCATCAGCTGATCGATCAGATAGATTTCATTTCCATCGCTCTGGTAAACGGATTTATAGATGGACTCTACTTCCACTCCTGCTTCCAGCGCCATGACAATATCGTCAAGTGACAGACCTGTCTCTTTTTGCAATTCCTGAAGTGTTGGTTCCCTGCCCAGTACATATTGCAGGCGTTCCCTTGCCTGTGTGATTTTCCACCCATTTTCCTTGACCGATCTGCTCACTTTCACCATTCCGTCATCCCGGAGAAATCTTTTAATTTCTCCGGAGATCATAGGCACCGCATAGGTGGAAAATTTTACATCAAACTGTAAATCAAATTTGTCGATTGCTTTCATTAATCCGATGCACCCGATCTGGAACAGATCCTCCGGGTCATATCCCCGGCCTACAAAACGTTTTACGATATGATGCACCAGTCCCAAATTGTTCTCAATCAGTACCTCTCTTGCTTCTTTATCTCCTGCATGGGATCTTTCGATCAATACAGAAGTTTCTTCCATGGCTATTCCTCATCTGAAAGCCATGGGCTGCTGCCGAGTTTTTTCTCCATGACTACTTTCGTCCCCACATTGGGCACGGAAAAGACCTTAAGATCGTCCATAAAGGCCTCCATAAAGGCAAATCCCATACCGGATCTTTCCAACTCCGGCTTGGTGGTGTAAAGCGGCTCCATGGCCTGCTCGATATCCTCGATTCCTTTTCCGCTGTCTTCTATTTCGATATGTAAAATATCCCCTGAAATGCGGCATTTCATTCGAATTTTCCCACTGCTGATTTCTCTTGGGCATCCCATTCTTCCCGGTATATAACCGGCCACATTTTCATATCCGTGGATCACCGCATTGGTTACCGCTTCCGAAACGGCAGTTTTTACATCTGCCATTTCTTCCAGCGTTGGGTTCAGGGGTGCCACGAATGCTGATACAGCCATTCGTGCAAACCCCTCATTATAGGAAATCGCTTCAAATTCCATTTCCAGCGAATTGTCATATCCTCTTTTTACAACGGTTTCTGCTTTCTTTAATTCTTTTGATCCCATCACGCTCATCATATATTTCTCTCCTCCAGAATATCCATTACTTTTGTAAGCCCCGATACATACAGGATTCTGCGAATCTGATGATCTGCATGAATGGCATACACTTTCCCTCCAAGACAGGATATTTTTTTATATCTGCCAATAATAATTCCAATCCCTGAACTATCCATAAATCTGGTTTCTTCAAAGTCAAAGACAATGTTGTGTACATCATCTTTCAAAAGAAAAGCATCCGCTTTGCTGCTGATTGCCCCGGATTGGTGATGATCGATTTCTTCCGGCATCTTGACCATAAGATAATGGTCGATCACCTTAAATTCTGCCCCCATTTCAATTTTCCCCCTTTACATTTTTTTAATATATGGTCTCAAGCGTCATAAACCGCCGGACACATACAAAAAGAGAACGTATTTTTTCATACGTTCTCTTTTGTATCTTTCCATATTTTGTTCGAAATACCAGTACTACTGGGCACTTTCTATCTCTTCCAGATACTCCCGGCTCTTCCGTGCCCGTTCCGTATCCGGGTAAAGCTCTATGATCTTCTGATAATAGATTGCCGCGTTTTCAGCGTCTCCGCTGCGATAGTACGCATTACCCAGATTATAAAGGATGTCTATATTGGTTTCATCATAGATGTATGCTTTCTGCAGATTATTGATAGCATCCGGATACATTTCTTTCTTCAATGCATCCACGCCATCATTATAATATTCTACTGCTACCACCGGACCAACATTTAGAAGCAGTGTCTGGTACACGGACTGGAAGGTTTCCGAAGTCTCCTCCAGAATCGTCTCACCCTGGATTCTTTCCAGATATTCTGCCACGCTCTGCACGTCCTCCGGATTGGTCAAATAGCAGTTGATGGCTTCCATCATATCATCCATGGTCTGGAGGGTTCCGTCTGTTCCGATATATGCCTCCAGCTGCGTATGAAGCTCATCCTTTTCCTTTTGCAGGGTACTTAGCTGTAACTGCAGTTCATCAATGGTAGCCGATTTTGCAGTAAGCTGTTCGCTTACCGTCTTAAGCTGCTGCGATACATCCGATTTAGCCGACTGTATTCTTGCCGGAAGAATCAGAAATACCGCCATAGCCGCACCGATAGCAATGCCGATGGCCAGATAGGCAATGGCTGAAAGGCTTACACCCTTGGGTTCTTTCACATCAATGGGCTGAATGATGGTCTCATTGCCGCTTTGATACCGGAAGATTTCTTCCCCGTCTTTTTTCTTCTTTTTCTTGGGCGTCTTAATGTTGGCAGTTTCCTCCGGATGCAGCATAATGTCTACTTCCTTCATATAACGCTTGGTAACCGTATTGCCAACATCGATCTTTTCACATTTGCGAAGTTCTTTTTCTGCTCTGGGCCAGTCCTCCGCATCGATATACAGAAGGGCCAGCAGCTGATGTGCTCTTATGAACTTCGGATTCAGGGAAAGCACCTTTTTCAGCTGTATGATCGCCAGATCCTTGGAATCCTGATTACAGTATAAAAGTGCCTGATTGTATTTTTTTATAGTCTGATTGATGGTCTCAAGCTTGGTTGGATTGCTCTGGACCATATCGATATAATCATCTGCAATATTCTTTTTCGGGCGGAGATTTTTACTGATAACCCACTCACTGAGAGCCGCCACCACTTCTCCGGTTTCAAAATAGACCAGTCCCAGAAGGTTTCTGGCCTCTACGTTATTTTTATTAAACTTTAAGCTTTGCCTTAAACTGTTGATCGCGCCTGAAAGATCCCGGACGCTGGCTTTCTCCAATCCCTCATTATAAAAGCGATTGGACAACATCATAATTTTTTTATATAAAGAAACATCTGCCCCACATGCGGTACAAAAATCATGTTCCGACAGCTGGCAGCCACAATTATAACAATTCATCCACGATTCCCTCTTACTATTCGGCTTCTTCCTCTTCTTCCTCTATTCTTGCTTCCTTTACGATTTTCACCATAAGATCAGCCATATCGGTCAAATCCTGGTTATAGATTGCTTCCGCAGCATCTTCCACTTCCAGGCTTGGATGAAATTTTTTTATCTCTTCGTCAAAATTAATCATTCTATTTTAATCTCCATTTCACACTGCAGCCGGCGATCCATTCAGACTGCCTTTTCCTGCTCCAGCATCGCTTTGATCTGGCCCACCAGATACAGCGATCCTGCCACATAGAGCTGATCCTCTTTCCCTTTTTCCCGGAGGCTTTCCTGAAAGGCTTCTTCCACGCTTTCAAAGATCTGCTTCTCCGCTACCGGAAATAAATCTGCAATCTGTTTCATATCTGCTCTGCGGCTGCTTTCAAGGGGTGCGAGAACCACCTTATCAAAAAGTGCTGCTTCCACCAGCTCTTCTGCCATAGTTCTATAATCTTTATCCGACACAACAGAAAAAAGTAATACTCTTTTTCCCGTGCATGGCCTGTGTTTTACGGTTTCCAGAAATGCTCTGATACCATCTCCGTTATGAGCTCCATCCAGATACACTCCGGGGAAGATCTCTTCCATCCGTCCTGCCCAGCTGGCTCTAAGTAAGCCTTCTCTTAAATGTTCTTCGGATATCTCAGCAATTTCCTTCTGATTCAAAATCACCGAAGCCTGCACGCATAGTGCCACGTTCTCCATCTGATATAATGCCCCGGTTGAGAGACAAAAAATATCATTTTTATAATACCCAGTGTGGTAAGAAAAATCAATGCCTTTCTTGTGAACTTTCTCTAAAATCACTTTCTTTGGATTGACAGGATGCCCCGAAACATGTGCCTTTCGGACAGCATCTTCCATGATTTCGACAACACCTCTCTCACTTGCCAGATAAACTGCATCTGCACCGGCCTTTATGATCCCGGCTTTTTCCGCTGCTATTTGTGGAATGGTATCTCCCAGATACTCGGTGTGATCCAGACCGATTCTGGTAAGGATGCTGAGTACCGGCGTCGGAAAAGAATTGGTCGCATCCAGACGTCCGCCCAGCCCTGTTTCCAAAATGATAAAATCCGGGCGGTGGCGTTCAAAGAAAAGCATAGCCATAAAATACAGATATTCAAAATAACTGGGATGATAGGAGGAAGAACAGGTCTCCTGATATTTTTTTATCTGTTCCTTTACCTGCAGGAAAATGTCCGTGAACTCTGCTTCTCCGATCAGTTCACTACCACCAATCCTCATGCGCTCCCGCACAGTGACCAGATGGGGAGAGGTAAAAGTGCCCACACAGTATCCGCAGGTCCTCAGAACCGATTCCAGATAGCAGCAGACGGAGCCCTTTCCATTGGTTCCTGCCACATGAATCACTTTGCTTCTGCTTCCCGGTTTTCCCATATATTCATAAAAATCTCTGGTCTGCTGCATGGTATTTTTTTTGATAAATTTAGGAATGTTCTCCAGATACGCTGCAGCCTCTTTATAGCTATTTTGAACAGACATGTTGTACTCCTTACCTATTTGTTAACACTCCCCACAGCTAAAGCAAGGGGTTTTACGACACATTTGATAATTTTCTATCTACTCACAATAAAACAACTGTTTAGGACTCTTTGGTTTATCCGGAATACTCATTTTGATTATCCCTTTATCAACCAAAGGCATTACATGAGTCTGAATTGCATACGTTACCGAGTTTAATCCCAGATAATCACATATTTCTTTACGTGTTCTAGGTGTCTTGCAAAACAGAATCAGTTCCTCATTTTCTATCTCCTTTGTTTCAGTAGTAACAGCATGCTCTCCATATTTGTACAATTTTACGATGAAACTTCCTCTTTCATCCAAAAATTCCGGTTGTGGCAAATTGTACTCCTGCATGGTTCTACGAATTGTTGGAATTCCGGAATAACGATTTTCCGTTACCTTCAGCACTTCCAATTCAGATGCAATTACCGGATTTCGTGTATCAGGCTGCACTTTTCCTAATTGGTCAATCTTGATTCTTCCATATATTCCACCAGGATTTCTAATCTCCATTCGATCCTCAAACATGGTTATCTGTATAGGCATCCCCTCGGTATGAATGCTATAGTCACGATGCACTAATGCATTCAGTATTGCTTCCCTGATTGCCTCAACAGGATAATCCGTTCGGTCCTCACGTTTTCCTGTGTGTGGATTGATAATTGTCTTTGTGCGCATATTTTTCATCACAAATTGCATTGCACCATCAAGCATTTCTGAAATATTGCCCTCAATTCGCTGATTATCTAAGAATCTTTCGCCTTGCGTTCCAATTTCACCCATCTCTGTTCCCGGAACAACCGTTGCAATAATACATAACTGCGGAAAATATGCTTGAGGGTAAGGACTGAAATTCATTACAGCACTTAAAGTAATTGCATTATCCCTTTTTATGCTCATTAATTCATATATTTCATTATCCGATATTGCAGCTAATCTTGGTTTTCCCTTTTTTAATATTTCGATATAATTTGCCAGCAGATTTTGATCTAACGAAGCGAACGATACTCTCTCAATGATTCGAATATCATCCTGATATTTCTTTCTATACGCT
>JBJENT010000270.1:0-26907 GCA_051880335.1 Lachnospiraceae bacterium | reverse complement strand
GAAAGAGAATCTGTTATCTGTATGTTCTGTGGAGAAACAATCCTTCTGGATGAAAACAGGATAAAGACAGAAGATACTTATGATATGGGGAAATGCTACGAACATTTGAACAGTGTACTTTGTGGTGTGGAACAGGCATGCGAAGGATATAGAGCTAAAGTACGTGAGTTTAAAAGAGATACTTACTATTCTTTATTTGAAAATTATAAAGCAGAAAATTATGGCTTCTTTATATCCATTAAAAACTGTCTGGCAAATGCTTCCGATGATATTCTGGAAGGAGTTTATCATCAGATAGCAAATGCATTTATCAAAAATACGGAAACAGAACTGGACTGCGTAAAAAAGAAAAATGATAAATTCTCGGTTCAGATGGATCGAAATATGTTTATGGTGACATTTGTACTGCCGGCCATAAAAGAAATCGGAAACAAGAAAGCAGATGCACTTGCGGATGCGATCTGTTCTGAGTGGCACAGCTCTTTTAAAGACAGTAATATTCAGGCTTCCAGTTATCAGTCTATTTCAGATGGATTTAAAAGAAAGCTTTGCTATGTGACCACTGCAGTATGCCAGAATCTGAATATGGGTGATGATTGTGAAGAGCTCAGACTGATCAAGGATTTCAGGGATCATTATCTTGCACTTACTGAGGATGGACGCAGTCTGATTGACGAGTATTATGATATTGCACCAACCATTGTAAAACGTATTTCAAGAGAGGACGATCCGGAAGCAAAATATATCTGGTTATATCAGAATTATATCAAACCATGTGTTGAATTCATTAAATGTGGAGCACAGGAAAACTGTAAAACCACATACTGTGAAATGGTGGAAGCATTAAGAGATGAATATATGCGTGATGAACATAAATAGCCGCATGGAGGATTAGTACATGGATAGATTAGCATTAGTAGTACCTTGCTATAATGAAGAGGCAGTTATTCAGATTTCTTCGGAAGCATTACGTGGTGTACTGACAGACCTGATTCAGAAAAACAAAATTGCCGAAGACAGTTTTGTTCTGTTTGTAGATGATGGAAGTAAAGATAAAACCTGGGAATTGATCGAGCAGGAGCATAAGCAGTATGACAGCGTAAAAGGACTGAAGTTAGCCGGAAATGTGGGTCATCAGTTTGCCCTTACTGCCGGTCTGATCATTGCAAAGGATATCAGTGATGTAACCGTATCGATTGATGCGGATTTACAGGACGATGTAAACGTGATCGAAGAAATGATCGATAAATTCCATGATGGAAATGATATTGTTTATGGTGTTCGTAATGACAGATCATCGGATTCTTTCTTCAAACGTTTTACAGCCCAGAGTTTTTATAAATTAATGGCGGCCATGGGAGTAAAAACCGTTTATAATCATGCGGATTTTCGTTTGATGTCCAAACGGGCAGTGGAGCAGTTCTCAAAATACGAAGAGACCAATCTTTTCCTTCGTGGAATGATGCCACTGATAGGATATAAAACAGATAATGTTTATTATGAAAGAAAAGAACGTGTGGCAGGAGAATCGAAATATCCTCTGAAAAAGATGCTTGCCCTGGCGTTTAATGGGATCAGTTCCTTTAGCGTAAAACCGATCAGCCTCATTATGACAGTTGGTCTGGGCATTATTTTCTTATGCATTTTAGCTGCCTGCTATGCACTGATCAGTTATTGCACCGGTCATGTTGTAGAAGGGTGGACATCCCTTATTTTGTCCATCTGGTTCCTTGGCGGTGTTCAGCTGGTAAGCGTTGGACTGATTGGACAATATATTGGAAAGATTTACATTGAGGTAAAACACAGACCTCGTTATAATGTGGAAACTTTCCTGAATGAATAAAAGGGAAAACGAATGATCGTCGGCAAACAGCCGACCGGGAGAACCATGAATCCAAAGAAGAGTATTTTCAGCTATTTGATATTTTTCATATATACCATATTCTGCTGCATGGCAATTGTATTATGCCTGCTTGCCAGTCCTTTTGCAAAGATGGTTGGAGGCAATGTGGAAAAAGGTTTGATTATCTGCGGTCTTTTTCTGGTACTTGTATCAGTTTATGGTATTTTACGTATTCTGGCAGAAAAAATATATGAGAGAATTCAAAATCCTGCCGGACTGCTCCGTATTTTCTCGCTGGTTCTGCCGGTTCTTATTTTACTGGCGGTTGTGGTCAGGTTTACCTTGTATATGATGAATCATATTCCCCTTGTTTTGCCGGATGAAACATTTTATGAAGCGGCATATGTGAAGCCGGATCAGATGTCTATGCCGTTTTCGGCTCATGGGGTATCCTATTTATACATCTGGTTATTACATGGTGTTTTCTTCCTGTTTGGGAATAATCCCTTTGCGGGAATCGTTCTTCAGATTGTATTTTTCTTTGTTGCGCTGATGTTTCTGTATTTTGCAGTTTATCAGTTGTCGGGGGCGATTGCAGCTTCTGTATGTCTGGGATTTTTTGGACTTATGCCATCTACTTTGGGATATGTTTTTTCTTTGACACCGGAACTACTTTATTTTGTATTTTATGCCTCGGGACTTTATTTCATCAGCCTGGTATTTCAGGGTATCAGGAAGAAAAAATATCATACTCTGATACACCATATTCCACTGATTTTTTTAGGGATGTATCTGGCTTTTCTGGTATATCTTGACTGGTTCAGCCTTACTCTGTTTTTCTTCCTGTTCGGGACATTTTTCCTGGATGAAATGAAAAAGAGCAGAAAGAAATCCATACTGATTTACCTGTTTACATTGGTGGGATTTTTAGATGGTATCCTGATGGTACTCGCTTTTCTTTTCCTGAGTGGAACAGTTGGTATTACAGATTATTTTGATCGGTTATTACATGTATATTCTGTCAGAGAACAATTTGCTTTCTTTGTTACGATGCCGGAGGCGGATATTTATTTGAGCCTTGTGATTCTGGCACTGGCTTTCTGGTGTTCCATGTCTTTTCTATTCCAGAAAAGAAATTATTGTGGAGCCTATATGTTATGTGTGATATCGTTAGGCGTGGTAAAGGTATTCATGAAACCTTATATGGACATGCAGCTGATGAACAGTGTTTTGTGGTACTTGGCTGCTGGTCTTGGAATCAGTGGAATATTCCGGATGGAGGGCATGGTAAAGATAAAAGAAATGGAAAGAGAAAACCTGCCAGATAAAGATTCTGATTTGGTTTTTGTTATAGAGCCGGGACAGCCTTTACCAAATCCTCTGCCTGTACCGAAAAAACATCAGAAAAAAAATCTGGATTTCCGGAAAGATATCGAAGAAAAAGATATGCATTTTGATATTGAAGTAAAAGAGGAAGATGATTTTGATCATTAGAATTTTTCTATTTTACCCCATGCATAGGTTGTAAAAAAATACACATTCTAAAGAGAGTCTTAGGACTCTCTTTTTTTAAAATTAACAACTTATTCTGGAGGAAAAAAGGATGGGAAAATCAAATCATAAAGGGTCAAATAACAAGGATTCCAGACCAAAAGATGACAAACGTAAAGATATGAATCAGAAAGAAATCAATGAAGATAAAAGAGAAGAGATCAAGGAATCTGGTCAGGCTGTACTGGATCAGAATGGGGGACAATATAAGATTCAATTGATTACGATTATCGGTGAAATTGAAGGACATGATATATTGGGGAGCAATGTGAAAACCACAAAGTATGAGCATATCCTGCCAAAAATTGCAGCTATACATGACGACCAGAGTATCGATGGAGTGCTTGTACTTCTTCATACCATGGGAGGTGACGTAGAAGCCGGTCTGGCCATTGCGGAAATGCTTGCATCAGTTGGAAAACCAACGGTTTCTCTTGTTCTGGGAGGCTCCCATTCTATTGGAATCCCCATAGCTGTCAGCACAGATTATTCTTTCATTGTTCCAACCGGTACCATGGTGGTGCATCCGGTCAGAATGAGTGGAACTGTAATCGGAGCACCTCAAACCTATGATTATTTCAGACAAATGCAAAACAGAATCAGTACCTTTGTGGCAAATCATTCCAATATCAATAAAGACCGATTTGAAGAACTTTTAATGGAGACCGGAATTTTAACAAAGGATGTGGGAACGATTTTGGAAGGGGAAGAGGCTGTAGAAGAAGGAATCATCAATAAAGTGGGTGGACTCAAGGAGGCTGTGAAGGAATTGAAGAGAAGAATAGATAAATATCGGTAACTCTATAAAGGATGACAAACCAATGTTTTTCTGATATACTAATCTAGTTGTATTGTGTTTAAACACATATATTGAAACTAGGAAAGTAAGGGATTGAATATGGCATCTGGAAACCGAACGACCAGCCGGAAAAAAAGCGGCACCCGTTCCAGGAACGCAGGCAGTACCTCACGAAAAAATAATAAAGTTACAAGAAACGACGAACCTTTAGATAATTCTCTGGTAAATGAAATCCTGATGATTTTGATATTTGCAGTATGTTTATTTCTGTTTTTATGTAATTTCGGGATTGTTGGAACCATTGGTGATACATTAAGCAGCATTCAGTTTGGATTATTTGGCCTGATGGCATATCTGGCTCCTATACTGTTCTTTTTTGCATTTGCGTTTGGAACCATAAATGCAGGAAGCAGTGCCGCCAGAAGAAAGCTGATTGCAGGTATCTGTCTTTTCTTTATTCTGGCCATGATATGTGAATTGTGGGCCGGAAGAATATATGGAGAGGAACAGCTGGATTTTCTTTCTTTTTATAAAAATTCTGCTCAGTTTAAAAATGGTGGTGGATTATTTGCAGGGATGCTTACATCCCTTTGCTATCATAAGCTGTCCATGGCAGGTACCTTACTTCTGGTTCTGGTTGCAGGTATGATATGTATTGTTCTTTTGACAGAAAAATCACTGCTAAAAGGTGCAAAAGAGAAAGGACATTATCTTGCTGAAGCATCCAGACAGGATGCAATCCGGAGAAGAGAGGAAGCAGCTTCCAGAGAGGAATATAGAGACAAAGAAGATGATTCTTCCAGAGAAGATTATGCCTATGAGAGAAAAGAATCTCTCCGCTTGTCCAGACAGGAACGTGCAGAGCGAAGGAAACAGGAGCAACAGGAAAAGGCTCTTGAAAAAAGAATGAAAAAAGAAGAACTGGAAGACGAAAAAATTCTTCGAATGGACAGAAAATCAAGAGGTGTTATGCTGGATACCTCACTTGCGGATAAAGATCATTCGATGAAACGTTCCGATGATATGCATGAGATTACGATTCAGGATATGGATTCTGATCTGGATATGGATATTGGATTGCCTTCAACTTTTGATTCAAAAATATATCCAGACATGGGTCAGAATATGTCCCCGGTCAGAGAGAATGTATATCAGCAGGAGACTCTTCCGAGAACTCAGAATTTGCCGGGTATGCAGACTGCTCCTGATGCAGAGATCATAAATGATGCCACACTGGCATCCATGCCTGATCCGGTGACAGAGCGTTCTCCACGAAAAGGAAAAGCCACAGATTATGGTGAGATAGGTTTCGAAAGCGATGCTGAGGCGAAACGAAATGATGCTGCCCGCAGGCCTGCACCAGCTCCTGTGAAGAAAACCCCACCAACGAAAAAATATGTTTTCCCACCGATTTCCTTATTAAAACAATCCGGGAAAAAGGTGGCAGGTGACAGTGAACGTGAACTGAAAACTACGGCACTTAGGCTGCAGCAGACATTGCAGACGTTTGGGGTAAACGTGACTATAACAGACATCAGTCAGGGACCTTCTGTGACCCGATATGAGATTCAGCCTGAAGTGGGTGTCAAAGTAAGTAAAATTGTTGGTCTTGCAGATGATATCAAACTGAATCTGGCTGCTACAGATATTCGAATCGAGGCTCCGATTCCCGGAAAAGCAGCTGTGGGTATCGAAGTGCCGAATAAAGAAAATGCTACGGTAGTATTCCGTGAATTGCTGGAGACCAAAGCATACAAAGATTTCTCGTCCAATCTGGCATTTGCAGTAGGAAAAGATATTGGTGGACAGACTGTTGTGACAGACATTGCAAAAATGCCTCATGTGCTGATTGCCGGGGCCACCGGTTCAGGAAAATCGGTCTGCATCAACACGATTATTATGAGTATTCTTTATAAAGCGCATCCGGATGATGTCAAACTGATCATGATTGATCCGAAAGTGGTAGAACTCAGTGTATACAACGGGATACCACATCTGCTTCTTCCGGTTGTGACAGACCCGAAAAAAGCGGCAGGAGCCCTTCACTGGGGTGTTGCTGAAATGACCGAACGTTATAATAAATTTGCAGAAATGAACGTTCGTGATTTAAAGGGATACAATCAGAAAGTTCAGGAAATGCAGAAAAAGGGATTACCGGATGTACCGGTTAAGATGCCGCAGATTGTGATCATTGTAGACGAACTTGCAGACCTTATGATGGTAGCTCAGAATGAGGTGGAAGAGTCCATATGCAGACTTGCCCAGCTGGCAAGAGCGGCAGGCATTCATCTGGTTATTGCAACGCAAAGACCGTCTGTAGATGTTATTACCGGTCTGATCAAAGCAAATATGCCCAGTAGAATCGCCTTTGCGGTATCCAGCGGTGTGGATTCCAGAACGATTCTGGATATGAATGGCGCAGAAAAACTGCTTGGAAAAGGGGACATGCTGTTTTATCCTCAGGGATATCCCAAACCTGCACGTATTCAGGGCGCATTTATTTCAGATGATGAAGTTCAGGATGTAGTGGATTTTTTAAAGGCACAAAATGTGATTTGTGAATATAATCCGGATGTAGAAGGACAGCTTAAAAATGGTGGAAGCTTTAGCGGCAGTTCTTCTTCCGGCAGCTATGAAAATACATCAAGTGTAGATGAATATTTCGTAGAGGCGGGAAGATTTATTATTGAAAAGGATAAAGCATCCATCGGCATGTTACAAAGAGTTTTCAAAATCGGTTTTAACAGGGCTGCCAGAATCATGGATCAGCTGTGTGAAGCCGGTGTGGTTGGCGAAGAGGAAGGAACCAAGCCGCGTAAGGTCCTTATGAGCCCGGAACAATTTGAAACATACATCGAGGAGTCTTTATAAAATTTCAGACAGAAGAGGAGTGATGTTATGAAAACTGATATTGAAATCGCACAGGAGGCTGTCCTGGAACCCATTGTTGATGTGGCTGCGAGAGCAGGCATAAAAATGGATGATTTAGAGCTTTATGGAAAATATAAAGCCAAAATATCCGATGAGTACATAAACAGCTTAAAAGACAAAGAAAACGGTAAATTGATTCTGGTTACCGCGATCAATCCGACTCCTGCAGGAGAAGGAAAAACAACAACCAGTGTGGGCTTAGGTGAAGCATTTGGCAAACTGGGTAAAAATGCGATCATTGCACTTCGTGAGCCTTCTCTTGGACCATGTTTTGGTATCAAAGGCGGCGCTGCCGGAGGCGGATATGCACAGGTTGTTCCCATGGAAGATCTGAACCTTCATTTTACCGGAGATTTTCATGCAATTACATCTGCCAACAATCTGCTGGCGGCTTTATTGGACAATCATATCCAGCAGGGAAATGAGCTGGGCATTGATACCAGAAGCGTTGTATGGAAAAGATGTCTTGATATGAACGACCGTGTTCTTCGTAATATTGTAATCGGTCTTGGAAACAAAATGGATGGTACCGTCAGGGAAGATCATTTTGTTATTACAGTTGCTTCCGAAATCATGGCAGTTTTGTGTCTGGCTGATGATATGGAAGATCTGAAAAAACGTCTTGGAAGAATGGTGGTAGCCTATAATTTTGAAGGCAATCCGGTAACAGCTGCTGATCTTAACGCGGTAGGTTCTATGGCAGCACTGTTAAAAGATGCTTTAAAACCCAATATGATTCAGACACTGGAACATACACCGGCGCTGGTTCATGGTGGTCCTTTTGCCAATATCGCTCATGGCTGTAACTCGGTTCGCGCAACGAAAGCTGCTTTAAAGATGGCGGATTATTGTATCACAGAGGCTGGTTTCGGTGCAGATCTTGGTGCGGAAAAGTTCTTTGACATCAAATGTCGTATGTCCGGTCTTTCACCGGATGTGGTTGTACTCGTGGCAACGGTTCGTGCCTTAAAATATAATGGCGGCGTTCCAAAGGCTGAGCTTTCCACAGAAAATCTGGAAGCCCTGAAAAAAGGTATTGTTAATCTGGAAAAACATATTGAAAATCTGAAAAAATATGGTGTGCCTGTTGTAGTTACCCTGAATGCTTTTGCAACAGATACCCAGTCAGAGCTTGATTTTGTAAAGAAATTCTGTGAAGAAAGAGATTGTGACTTCGCCCTTTCTGAAGTATGGGAAAAAGGTGGAGAAGGCGGTATTGCCCTGGCAGAGAAAGTTCTGGAAACCATGGAAAATAAGAGGAGCAATTTCCATGTGTTATATGAGAATGAACTTTCTTTAAAGGAAAAAATTGAAACCATTGCTAAGGAAATCTATGGAGCAGATGGTGTAAGCTATGTGGCTTCTGCTTCAAAACAGCTTGCAAAGCTGGAAGAGATGGGCTTTGGTAATCTGCCTGTCTGTATGGCAAAAACACAGTATTCCCTTTCCGATGACCCGAATCTTCTGGGTAGACCGGAACACTTCAACATCAGTGTGAGAGAAGCTTATGTTTCTGCTGGTGCAGGTTTTGTGGTTGTACTGACGGGAGCGGTTATGACCATGCCCGGACTTCCGAAAAAACCGGCAGCATTCCAGATCGATGTGGATGAAAACGGTAAGATCACCGGCTTGTTCTAAGGAAGTTTGGATGAATTCAGCAATAAAAAAGTAAAAAACAAAGAAATACTTGAGGAGTGATATTATGAGTTATACTTTAATAGATGGAAAAGCGATTTCTGCCTGCATTAAAGAGGAGTGCAGGGACAGAGTACAGAAATATAAAGAAGAGGGTGTGGATATCAGCCTGGCTGTAATACAGGTAGGTGCAGATCCTGCCTCCAGTGTTTATGTAAGAAATAAGAAAAAAGCCTGTGAATTCTGCGGAATTAAGTCTTTATCTTATGAAATACCGGAAGAAACAACAGAAGAAGAATTATTATCCCTGATACAAAAGTTAAATGAAGATAAGGCAGTTAATGGTATTCTGGTCCAGCTGCCTTTGCCAAAGCACATCAATGAAGATCATGTGATTCAGGCGATTGATCCTCGAAAGGATGTGGATGGTTTTCATCCGCAAAGCGTAGGGGCATTATGTATCGGACAACCCGGTTTTGTATCCTGTACGCCTGCCGGAATTATCCAATTACTGAAAAGAAGCGGTGTTGAAATCGCTGGAAAGGAATGTGTGGTTGTAGGCCGCAGTAATATTGTTGGAAAACCGATGGCACTTCTTTTGCTCCGGGAAAACGGAACCGTGACTGTCTGTCATTCCAAAACAAAAGATCTGAAAGAAGTGACAAAACGGGCAGATATTTTGATTGTTGCCATCGGAAAACCGAAATTTATTACAGCGGAATATGTGAAAGAAGGCGCTGTTGTCATCGACGTCGGAATCCACAGAAATGAAAACAATAAACTTTGTGGTGATGTTGATTTTGATGATGTGGCTGAGAAAACTACAGCCATTACACCGGTTCCCGGTGGTGTCGGCCCGATGACGATTGCAATGCTTATGCATAACTGTGTGGAAAGTGTTTGATATATACAAAGAAGTCAAAAAAGAGGAAAGGAGGTTGCCTATGAAATGTCCGCAATGTGGCCATGAAATACCGGATGGTTATTTGTTATGTGAAAAATGTGGCCATGAAATACAGATGGTTCCGGATTTTGAACCGGAAGTGGAACAAAGCATAGAAGAGTCTTTATCCAATGTGGTTGAAGATCTGATAACCTCCGATTCCTCAAACGACAAAGAAACAGGAAATGAAAGCCATAAGAATATGTTTGTTCTGGGGCTTGGATGTGTTTTCTTACTTGCACTTATTGTTTTGGTTGTATATTATTCTGTTACAGCCTATCATAAATCTTCGGGATATCTGCTAAAACAGGCAAAAATAGAGATGCAAAGTGGTGATTATGACAGTGCTGTCACAGATTTGCAGGCTGCATTGAATGCAGGTGGAGATTTTGAAGAAATAAAATTCAAAATAGCAGACTGTTATCTTCAGAAAAATGAACCGGATGCTTACATCAATACGCTGCTTGACATTATGAAAAAGGAATCCATTTCCGAAGAGGCGCAGGTACAGGTTTATACCAAAATTGTTGCATTTTATGATGAAAAAGGACAGTATGAGCAGATTAACAGTTTGCTGATGTCCTGTCAGAATGAAAGCATAAGAGAAAAATATTCCCAGTATATGGCTGCTGCGCCTGAGTTTAATTATCTGGAAGGTGCCTATAACGAAATTATTCCATTAAAAATATTCAGTAATACCTCAGGGCATATTTACTTTACCATGGATGGTTCGACTCCTACCAGAGCATCGGAAGAATATATTTCGCCTATTTTTCTGGACACAGGGGATTATGTTATTACAGCTATTTTCATAAATGATTTTGGGATTACCAGTCCGCTGGCGAAAGCAACCTATCACGTGGATGTATCCATTCCCTTTGCACCGGAAGTAGATGCATACAGTGGTGATTTCTGGACTCCGCAGCTGATTCATGCGGAGGCAGAAGAAGGATGTCTGATTTACTATACAACAGACGATTCAGAACCTACAGATCAAAGCACCCTTTACAGTGGTTTTTTGACCATGCCATTAGGGAAAAGTACATATAAATTTGTTGCAATCGATGAAAACGGTATTTCCAGTGAAGTAACGGTACGAAATTATAATCTGGAACTGATAACGGATCATACGGTAAATGAAGCGGCGGATGTCATCATGCAGTATCTGTATTCTGCCGGTAAAGTTTACAGCCTGGATGGACAGATCGCAGAAGATAATCCCAGAAGGGTTACTTATACCTTTGCATGCTGTACCACCATCGAAGAAGAAGGCGACTTCTATATTTTCTCAGAATATTTTCTGAATCCGGATGGTTCTACTGAAAAGACCGGAAATTATTATGCTGTCGGAATCTATAATTTACCTTTGTACGGAACACAGTATGATGCAGGAACGCAGAATTTCGCGTTGACCACAGAACTGCTTGCTTCCGGAACATAAAGGGGATTTATATATAAAACAAGAAGGAGGATATTATGTTTAAAATTTTGGAAAAGGCTAAACTTACCGATAATATTTTTCAGATGGTAGTTGAAGCAAAGAGGGTTGCAAAAAGCTGTCTTCCCGGACAATTTGTCATTGTAAGAATGGATGAAGAGGGAGAACGTATTCCTCTTACCATATGCGATTATGACAGACAGGCCGGAACCATTACGATTGTATTTCAGATCGTTGGTGCTGCAACACAAATGATGTCAGAATTAGAAGAAGGAGATGCTTTCCGCGACTTTGTGGGACCACTTGGATGTCCTTCTGAATTGTGTAATGAAAACATTGAAGATTTAAAAAAGAAAAAAATTGTGTTTGTTGCCGGTGGTGTGGGAACAGCTCCTGTTTATCCACAGGTAAAATGGCTGCATGAAAACGGAGTCGATGCAGATGTTATCATGGGAGCAAAATCCCAGAATATTTTGATCCTGGAAAAAGAGATGGAAGCAGTTGCCGGAAATCTTTATGTAACAACAGATGATGGCTCTTATGGAAGATCCGGAATGGTTACCAAAACATTACAGGATCTGGTAGAACAGGAAGGCAAGACATACGATCTTTGTATCTGTATCGGACCTATGATCATGATGAAGTTTGTTTGCAAATTGACAAAAGATTTAGGCATTCCTACAATTGTTTCTCTGAACCCTATCATGGTTGACGGAACCGGTATGTGCGGAGCATGTCGTGTGCTGGTTGGCGGCGAAGTGAAATTTGCCTGTGTAGATGGACCGGAATTTGACGGACATCTGGTAGATTTTGATAATGCCATGAAACGTCAGCAGCAGTATAAGACTGCAGAAGGAAGAGCAATGTTAAAACTTCAGGAAGGAGACACACATCACGGCGGATGCGGAAACTGTAACTGATTGGATGTGTAGGTGAGATAAATGGATGTATTAAAGAAAACTCCTGTGAGAGAACAGGACCCAAAAGTTAGAGCAACAAATTTTGAAGAGGTTTGTCTTGGATATAACAAAGAAGAGGCTATGGAAGAAGCATCCCGCTGCATTAACTGTAAAAATGCACAGTGCGTGAAGGGATGTCCGGTTGCCATTAATATTCCGGGATTTATTGAAAAAATCAAAAATGATGATATGGAAGCTGCTTATCAGGTGATCAGCGAAGCATCTGCACTTCCTGCTGTCTGTGGACGTGTCTGTCCTCAGGAAAGCCAGTGCGAAGGAAAATGTATCAGAGGCATCAAAGGAGAACCTGTCTCCATTGGTAAGCTGGAACGTTTTGCAGCAGACTGGGCAAGAGAAAACGGTATCAAACCGGAAGGAGCAAAGGAAAAACTGGGTAAAAAAGTTGCTGTGATCGGTTCCGGTCCGGCTGGTCTTACCTGTGCAGGAGATCTGGCTAAACTTGGTTATGATGTAACTATTTTTGAGGCCCTTCATGAGGCAGGCGGTGTACTGGTTTATGGTATTCCTGAGTTCCGTCTTCCAAAAGAGAAGGTTGTGAAAAAAGAAATTGAAAATGTAAAATCTCTGGGTGTAAAAATCGAAACAGATGTGGTTATCGGAAAATCCGTAACCATAGATGAACTGCTGGAAGAAGAAGGTTTTGATGCAGTATTTATCGGTTCCGGTGCCGGTCTTCCGAAATTCATGGGCATTCCGGGAGAACAGGCAAATGGTGTGTTCTCAGCAAATGAATACTTAACCAGAAGTAATCTGATGAAAGCCTTCGATGAGAATTCCAATACCCCGATCATGCGTGGGAAAAAGACGGCAGTTGTTGGCGGTGGTAATGTTGCTATGGATGCTGCAAGAACAGCCCTCAGACTTGGTTCGGAAGTACATATTGTATATAGAAGATCCGAAGAAGAACTCCCTGCCAGAGTAGAGGAAGTGCATCATGCAAAAGAGGAAGGAATTATCTTCGATCTGCTTACCAATCCGGTGGAAATCCTGGTGGATGAGAACGGATGGGTAAATGGAATTAAATGCATTAAAATGCAGCTTGGTGAGCCGGATGAATCAGGAAGAAGAAGACCTGTGGAAATTCCCGGTTCTGAGTTTGTGATTGAAGTTGATACGGTTATTATGTCACTTGGAACCTCTCCAAATCCTTTGATTTCTTCTACCACAAAAGGTCTTGAAGTCAATAGGAGAAAGTGTATTGTGGCAAGTGATGAAACAGGTGCTACATCAAAACTTGCAGTTTATGCAGGTGGTGATGCTGTAACAGGTGCGGCAACCGTTATTCTGGCAATGGGAGCCGGTAAAACTGCTGCACAGGGTATACATGAATATTTGAGTGGAGAAGGAAAATAAAACTATGCCATGGTGTCCTATTTGTAAAAACGAATATTATGAAGGTGTAAAGGTTTGTGCTGACTGCCAGGTTGAACTAGTGGATAGTCTGGAAGAAGAGAGGGCGAAAAAGAAATCATCGGGCTTTTTATCGGAGGATGATAAGCTACGACTTGCATATGTACAGAAAGTATTTGATGAAGACGTAGATATGGATTCTGAGCATGATGTAAATGACATTTTACAGGCCTTTGAGGATACTTTACAGGCAGATCCTTCTGAATATGAAGAGGAAGGGCAGGATGCTCCTTCCAGAAAAGGAAGATATAAAAATTATGCGGAGCGTGCAGAAGACAATAAGTCTTCTGCAGCTACGTTGATTCTGGTTGGTGGTATCGGATTAGTGGCATTAGTACTGATCTTATGTGATGTCATAAAGGTACCGCTCAACCTGAAATCGAATTATATGCTTACCGGGGTTATGGGCGCCATGTTTCTTGTGTTCTTTATCACAGGACTTATTTCCGCTAAAAATGCAAAAGAGTATGCAAGAAAAGCGGTAGCAGAAGCAGATTTGACTTCTGAAATCCGGAAATGGTGTGAGGAAAACCTGAATAAAGAAACCATTGACACCAAATTGTTTTCGGAAGAGGAACTATCGGAGGATGCCCTTTCGGAAGAGCAAAAGTATTTCAAACGTTTTGAAGAGATGAAAAGCAGAATTTCAGAGAATTTCCTGAACCTGGACGAGGGTTATTTAAACCGTTTTGTGGATGAATATTATCCGGTTATTTTTGAGGAATCAGAGCAATCATGAATATAACGATTATTACAGTTGGAAAACTGAAAGAAAAGTTTTATCGTGATGCTGTGGCCGAATATGTGAAAAGACTTGGTCGGTATTGCAAAATCAATATTTACGAAGTTGCAGATGAACAAACACCGGATAAAACTTCTGAGATACAGGATATGGGGATTAAAAAGAAAGAAGCCGACAGAATTTTGAAGCTTATAAAACCGGATTCCTATGTGATTACTCTGGAAATTCTTGGAAAGAAGATGGATTCCCTGCAATTTGCAAAAAAAATAGAGGATTTATCCATAAGTGGTGTCAGCAATATTACCTTTGTGATTGGAGGTTCTTTAGGTCTTCATACAGAGGTGTCAGACAGAGCAGATGAGAAAATAAGTTTTTCAGATATGACTTTCCCGCATCAGTTGATGCGGGTTATCTTAACGGAACAAATCTATCGCGCGTTCCGCATCATAAATCATGAGCCATATCATAAATAATGAAATATAATTGTATCTGTTTGATGGAGTGAATCATGTTAAATAATGGAACATGATGATTTTGGGAGGTATTTTTTATGAGAATGTATGACTTGATCATGAAAAAAAGAAATGGGGATGCCTTAACAAAAGATGAAATTGATTTTATGATTGAAGGATATACGACTGGCACTATTCCGGATTATCAGATGTCTGCCATGATGATGGCCATTTATTTCAGAGGTATGAATGAAGAAGAGACAGTTCATTTGACCCTGGCCATGAAAGACAGCGGTGATACCCTGGATCTTTCCGGTATTGATGGTGTGAAAGTGGATAAGCACAGTACCGGCGGTGTGGGAGATAAAACGTCTCTGGCATTAACGCCTATGGTGGCTTCCTGTGGCCTGAAAGTGGCCAAAATGAGCGGGCGTGGACTGGGACATACCGGTGGCACTATTGATAAACTGGAAAGCTTTCCCGGTTTTTCCACGGAAATAAGTACGGATACATTTATCAAAAATGTAAATGAAATCGGTATAGCTATTATGGGGCAGACTGCAGATCTGGCACCTGCTGATAAGAAACTGTATGCCTTACGGGACGTCACAGCAACGGTGGATAACCTTTCTCTGATCGCCAGTTCTATTATGAGTAAGAAATTAGCTGCCGGTGCCGATGCTATAGTTCTGGATGTAAAAACAGGAAGCGGTGCGTTTATGAAAGACGAAAAAGATGCCAGAGCCCTGGCGTCTGAAATGGTTTCCCTGGGTAAAAATGCGGGAAAAAAGACCTGTGCTGTTATTTCTGATATGGATCAGCCTCTTGGCTATGCGGTAGGAAATATACTGGAAGTAAAAGAGGCAATCGATACCTTATGCGGAAAAGGACCGGAAGATTTTGTGGAATTATGTTTGACATTAGGTTCACTGATGTTGGTGAACGGTGAAATAGCAGCTTCTGTAGAAGAAGGACGCAGCATGTGTATGGATGCCATATCCAGCGGAAGGGCACTGAAAAAACTGCATGAATTTATCTGTGCCCAGGGTGGCGATGGGGACTATGTATATCATATGGAACGATTTGAGCAGGCTCCCATTGTGGAAGAAATTCCGGCACCAAAAACGGGCTATATTTCCCATATTGTCTGTGATGAAATCGGTATCTGTTCTTTGATCCTTGGCGGTGGCCGGGAGACAAAGGAAAGCGAGATTGACCTTCGTGTTGGACTTGTACTTCATAAAAAAGTCGGTGATTTTGTAAAGGAAGGTGAATCTCTGGCAACCATATATGCAGCAGATGATGCAAAAAAACAGGCAGCTGTAGAACGTTTCCTGAAGGCATATTCTTTCTCGGATGAGCCAATCACAAAATCAGATGTTATTAAGGAAATTATTTTATCCTGAAAATCGAAAAACAGTATTTCTGATTCTGCTGTTTATTATACTTTCAGGGTTCGATAAGCTGTTTTGGAATGTTTCGAATATCTATATCATATATTTGGATATGGGAAAATTTTGGAATCAGTTAAAAAAGAAAAATGAAAATATACTGACAGAGTCTATTAAAATACCAAGAGATTTGGTTCAAAAAGACTCTGTCATTTCTTTATCCGGGAATGAAGAAGTCTGGATAGAAAACTATAAGGGGATACTGGATTATTCTCAGGAAAGAATTGTTCTTTTGCTGCGCAAAGGAAGGATTATCTTTCAGGGAAGAAATATGTTTATCACATTTTATACATCGGAAGACATGCAGATAACCGGCAAAATTGAATCCATATTATTTGAAAAATAGTTGATATAGATTATATTAAATCCGTATTATTTGAAAAATAGTTAATATAGATTATATAGAATGGAAAACAGTCATGTATAAATTTTTGAAATATATATCCGGTTATTTATTTATTCATGTTTCCGGCGTTTCTCCGGAACGTTTTATGAATCTTTGCGGAGCCAGAAAGATTCTGCTGTGGAATATCCAAAAAACGGATGATGGATATCAAATGTATATCAGCAGAAAGGCATTTTACCAGATAAAGGACATCGTTTATAAAACCTCATCCAGGGTAGTGATTCTGAAAAGAATAGGACTACCTTTTTTAGTTCCTAAAATTATGAAAAAATGGTTTTTCTTATGTATGATCTTGTTTGGTATCCTGATTGGGATTGCATCCCAATTCTTTCTATGGGATATCGAAATAGAAGGAGAAAATGAAATAAAGGAAGAAGATATCCTTGGTTTTTTAGAGGATGAAGGGATACATATCGGTGTTTTAAAACATAATATAGACATAGAATCATTGGAACGTGAGATGCGGGAACAGTACAGTCAGATTACCTGGGTCACAGTATATATGAAGCAGAATAAACTGTATGTGAATATTAATGAAAATGATAAAACTCTTCCGGATAAGACGGATCAGAAAAGCAATTATAATATTTGTGCGACGCAGGAAGGCAAGGTCATGTCCATCATTACAAGGACAGGAACGCCACAGGTAAGCATAGGAGACAGTGTAAAGAAAGGAGATATTCTGGTAGAGGGCAGTGTCCTGATATTGGACCAGAATGAAATGCCTTCCTATGAAGAACAGGTTATTGCCGATGCGGATATCATGATACAAACCTGTCTTCATAAGTCTATAAAAATACCTTTATATCAAAATACAACTCTCAAAACAGGAAAGGTAAAATCCTATCCCTATCTTATGATAAATGATAAGGTATTCCGGTTTAAAATCTTAAATATACCCTTTGAAGAATATGAAACAGAGCCCATACAGAAAAATAAGAGTATATCCATATTTGGAACTGTTTTTTGCGCTGGAATTCAGAATGTTTATGAAACCAAAACAGAAAAGAACGAAAAAACAGAAGAGGAAATTAAAAAAGAATTAAAGGATTCTCTGTCGGAATATCTGATAAGTTTACAGGAAAAAGGTATACAAATTATATCAAAAAATGTTAATATAAAAAAGAATATGGATAACGCTACATTAGATACAAGGATCATGGTAAATGGTCCATTTTATCAAAATGTAATACGTGATGTATCTCAGGAAAAAATGGAGCTTTTAGAGGCAGACTCTGAATGAAGAAAAGGAATGGATATCGTTACAATTGAAATGGAAATACCGGCAGAAGAACAAAGAAATCTGTTTGGTATGCAGGATCATTATATAAAAAGTATAGAATCAGAATATCAGGTTGATATCATCAATCGTGGTGGAACAGTTAAAATCAAAGGGGAAGAAAGCAAAGTCCACAGGGTTGAGAATATTATAAATCAACTGCTTTCGCTGGCTCAAAACGGTACGGAGATTGAAGAACAGAATGTAAATTATGCCATTTCTCTTGGGGCGGAAGAAAAAGAAGGGCTTCTCAGTGAAATTGACAGTGACTGCATCTGCCATACGATAAACGGAAAACCTGTGAAACCGAAAACTCTTGGACAGAAGAAATATGTGGATGCCATCCGGAACAATATGATTGTATTCGGGCTGGGACCTGCCGGTACAGGAAAAACATATCTTGCCATGGCAATGGCAATCACAGCGTTTAAACGGGAGGAAGTCGGCAGAATTATTTTAACCAGACCAGCTATTGAAGCAGGTGAAAAGCTTGGTTTTTTACCGGGAGATCTTCAAAGCAAAGTAGATCCCTATTTACGTCCGTTATATGACGCATTGTATCAGATTATGGGGGCAGAAGCTTTTACGAAGAATATGGAGAAAGGGCTTATTGAGGTGGCACCACTTGCTTATATGCGTGGACGGACGCTGGATAATGCCTATATTATATTAGATGAAGCACAAAATACAACGCCTGCCCAGATGAAGATGTTTTTAACCCGAATCGGTTTTGGATCAAAAGTAGTGGTGACCGGTGATGCGTCTCAAAAGGATCTCGCTCCGGATACAAAATCCGGTCTGGATGTGGCGGGAAAAGTATTAAAGGATATTGATGATATCGCCTTTTGTGAGCTTACAAGCAAAGACGTTGTTCGACATCCTCTGGTACAAAAAATTGTAAAGGCTTACGAAGTATATGAAGCAAAAGAAGAAAGAAACAAACAATATAATGGCAACCGAAGCAGTAGAAACAGGAAAAATATTTCAAAAAGGAATTAATTTTTTCTGCTTGTTCAGTCTGGTGGTATTAACCGGATTAACCGCTTTTGGAGCTTCCTATTATCTGGAAACCGGTTTCTATGAAATGTTTCGCAATATTTTAGTAACAACAGGCCTTTCTTTACTGATTGTTTTCTGTTTTGTTTCAGGAGCACAGAAAGGTACATTTTGTTTTGATAATGCAGACCATCCCTTCCGGTTTTTAGTTGTTTATGTGACCGGTCTTGTATGCACTGTTATTTTTGCCAAACTGCCTGTGACCGGATGGCTTTTTCTTGTTTTTTATGTTTGTCTGACACAGGTAAGTGATACTGTAACCGGAATGGTATCTGCAACAACGCTTCTGATTCTGACTGTATTTTTATGTCCTGCAGATGGAACGATAGGACTATACTTATATTTATTAAGTGGTCTCAGCGGTATTGCTTTTTTCAGTAGAATTGGAAAAGATTTTAAAATTGGATTCCCATTGGCATTTTCTCTGGTTACTCAGTTGATTTTTCTGATGTCCGGTGTTTTACTTGTCCAGAACAAGAGACTTGGCCCGGAAGATGCTGTTATTCCCATGGTAAATATTATTGTCAGCGGTATTGTGATTTGTATTTATATGCAGTTTTATAATACAAAAGTCGCAAATAAAGAGAGTATTCTATACCAGACAATCAATGATCCGGAATATGAAAAAATGCTGTCATTGAAAGAAAAATCCAGGGAATCTTATTACCGGAGTCTACATACCGCTTATTTAACGGAACGTATTTGTACAAAGCTGATGCTTGATGTTCAGGCAGCAAAATGTGCAGCATATTATCATCATTTTAGCATGGACGAGTTAAGCGAAATGGATATTCCGGTGCATGGCAGGCGATTGATTGAGCAGCTGAAGAAAAAAGTGCCTTATCCTATGGAGAAAGAAGCTGTTGTAGTGAGTATCTGCGACACGTTGATTACAACGATACAGTATCTGTCCGGACAGGCAAAGGATCAGAAAATTCAGTACGAATTAGTCATTCACAAGTTGTTTCAAAAACGTTTATCACCGGAAACCTTTTTGGAATCGGAGATAACCCTTCGTGACATGCGTTTTATTGAACAAAAGCTAATTGAGGAGAAAATGTATTATGACTTCGTATGTTGAGAATGAAGTGGATGTAACATATGATTTTTCCATAAAAGAAATCGTGGATCAATTGATGGAACAGATTTTACAGACGGAAAACTGTCCCTACGAAGCTTCTGTAAATGTGCTTTTAACGGATAATACCGGTATTCAGGAATTTAATTCCACTTACAGAGGAATGGACAGGCCTACAGATGTTTTATCTTTTCCTAATCTGGATTTTGAAGTGCCCGGTGATTTTGGTAAGGTGGAAGAATCGGAACTGGATTATTTTGATCCGGACACAGGAGAACTTTTATTAGGTGATATTATTATCAGTACCGATAAAGTACAGGAACAGGCAGAGGCATATGGACACAGCCTGAAGAGAGAATTTGCCTTTCTGGTTGCGCATAGTATGTTACATTTATGCGGATATGATCACATGACAGAAGCAGAAAGCAGCATCATGGAACGGAAACAGGAAGAAGCGCTGAGACAGCTTGGTATTACAAGGGAATAAAAAGAAATCTTATAAATAATAGTAGGTTTACAAGTGAGAAGACAAACAAACACAATAGGAATTGATAAATTAAAATACTATCTTATTATCCTTGGAATGATAAATGTTCTTACGATAACGTATTCTTTAGGAACATATGGGGCCGGTTATTTTATGCTTACTCTTTTTCTGGTAGGCAGTGTTCTGGCATTGGTTTCCATTTGGACTTCTGATTTCATTGCAAAGTATGTAAAAGGAAGAGCGGCAAGAAAACAGTATATTAACGCCAAACATTTTTATAAAGGCGCACTGATTTCTGTGGGGATTCCGGCATTTGTCCTGACAGTTTTGATTCTTATTTTCGGGAACATGATTGGCGAATTTCTTTTTAAAGACACGTTCATTGGTGTCTGTATCATAGTCGCTGCTCCTATCATTTTTTTGTGGACCATATCGGAAATTATTTCAGGATATTATCGTGGAATGGGTATGGTAAAGACAGCAAAAATCTTTATGCTGGTGAGACAGATTTCCATATTTTTCTTTAGTCTGGTGGCTATGGAAAGATTTATGAAATATGGAGAAAAGATAGCATCCCTGCTTCATAATCAGGGATTAACATCTGTTTATGGTGCAATCGGTTCTTTGGCCGGAATCGGATTGGGTTGCTTTTTGGGACTACTTGTGTTGTTTATATTCTGGATTCTTTTACATGGTGAATTTAACCGGTTATACGATCAGGATACTACAAAATATCCGGAATCCATCCTGGATTGCTCCAAGATTATTCTGGTTTCCGGTATGTTTGGCGGGATGAAGTTATTCTTCCTGTCTGCTCCTTTATTGGTGGATTTTGTTTTATACATTCATATTTGTATGAAGAATGTATCCTCTCCGGAATATATGAAGGTTGCAGGAAATTATTTTGGAATCATTCTTCCGGTTTTTGCGATTATAATATATGCCTTTTTATTGTGGAATAACCATAATTTCAAAGGACTAAGCGGGCTGTTTCGAAATGAAGACTATATGCAGATACGGGAAAGGCGCATGGGAATCCTGCTTAACCTCCTGGTATATGTGTTACCGGTTTCCGCTGCAATAGCTGTACTTGCTCAGCCCCTGTGTAAAATTCTGAGATGCTATATAAATGAGAACATAACACAGCTATTAATGCTTAGTGCAATGACCGTTTTTGCTTTTGTTTTCAGTTCTCTGGAGCAGAGATTGTATTCGGTTATGAATGAAGTCTGGTTTCCGTTTCTTGCAATCAGTGGCGGATTTGTCGTACAGACGGTACTTTCCTTTACCCTTTTTAAAATGGATAGGGCAGTAATGGGTGTTACCATTCCATATATCATTCAGCATATTATCATTGCCTTGCTTCTGTTCTTATTTGTGATTCGAAAAATAAGGCTGTCATCCGGTTTCTTGAAAAAAATGATCATGATCATAATTGTTGCTCTTGCTTCCGTTTTGACCATGCTTTTGATTTATCAGATTGGCGGTTCCAAACTTTTGCCGGAAGTGGCGATACTGATCTGTGTGATTCCGGGTGTTATCATTTATATTGTTGCACTTTCTGCTTTGCGATTAATTTCTTCTTCGGAAGCAGCACACATGCCGGGAGGATTACTTTTTCTGATTGTAAACAGGTTTATCCGTCAAGAATAATTTTCATAAAATAAGCTGATACTTATAGCAAGATTGCCTACGTTTCTGGAGGTGGATATGAAGCTTGTAAGGGGTATCAGCCTATTTATTGTTTGCATTGGTTTGTTTATCATAGGTTGTTTTTTGGGGATGAAGTATCAGATGTTCTTTTATCCGGGCAGTTCCGGATATGAAGAAATGTCTGTATCAGATACAGGACAAGGGTATGTTTGTGCGGATACGATCTGGGAAATTCATGAAATATATCTGGATAGTGAGAACGAGGTACTGTCATCACTGGGAGTGGTCAGAAGTGAAACCGTTCCGGCAAAATATCTTGGTATGGGGCTTGGAGAATTGACAGAAGAGATTAATCAGCTCAATACATCTCCACCACTAAAGGAACTGAAAAATGGCTTGGAAAATATATCCTTAAATGCTTTTTCAGATAAGAAAGTGGAACTGTATAAATATTATCGTGCAAAAAATGAACCCCAGAAAAGCGATTGTTTCTATTTAGCTATTTTTCAAAATCGTGTTATTGTATATGAGTGGGATGGCGAAACAGTCTTTATGAATACCAATATTCAGGCGGATGAATTGCCGGAACATGTTAGAAATGAGCTTCTTCAGAAAAAAGAAGTAAGTAGTCAGAAGGAATTGTATGCTTTTTTGGAATCCTATTCCAGCTAAAGGGATGTAATAAGATGATTTATGATTTGATTGTGGTAGGTGGTGGTGCCTCGGGATTGATGGCTGCCATTTCTGCATTGGAAAAAAATTTAAAGGTTTTGATTCTGGAAGAACAAAGCAGAGTAGGTAAGAAAATATTAGCTACCGGAAACGGACGCTGTAATTTTACCCATGAAAAGGTTTCTCCGGATGATTACTATACAGATGCCAGTGATATTTTGCAGTCAATCCTTTCCAGATATACAGTACAGGATGTTCTGACGTATTTCGAGAAACTGGGAATGTATGCCAGAAATAAGAACGGATATCTTTATCCTCTTAGCGAAAATGCTTCTACCGTGCTGGATGTTCTCAGGCTCAGAATACAGGAACTGCATGGTCAGGTCAGGACAGATAGCAGGGTTACCCGGATCAGAAAAAAGAATGAGTTGTTTGAGGTGTTGGGAGAAAACTTCCGTATGCAGGGAAAAGCAGTGATCCTGGCCATGGGCAGTAAAGCTGGTGGATTCTGTAAAGATCCCGGAAATATGCCCTACGAACTGGGGGAAGCTTTTCATATCAAAACATCAAAGCTATACCCTTCTCTGACCAGGATGCTTTGCAGGGAGAAGTTTTTTAAAACACTTGCCGGAGTACGGATACAGGCAGAGGTTTCTTTATATGAAATCCCTTTATATGATAAATCTTCATATAAAAGGTCTTCGTATGAAAATAGAAAACTTTGTATGGTGGAAAAGGGAGAAGTTCAGTTTACCAAAACAGGTATTTCAGGAATTGCTGTTTTTCAGCTTTCCGGCTTTGCAGCACAGTCTCTGGACAAAGGTAATGAGATTGAAGTGCACATGAACTTTGTAAAAGAACTGGGCATTACAGATCCCGGAAGCTGGATCTTGGACAGAATGAAAAATCAGAAAGACAGAACCGTGGATGAGTTTTTCCTGGGAATATTGCCCCGGAAGATTTCTCAACAATGTATAAGAAATGCAGGGTTGCAGGAAGATATTTTGGTGAAAAATCTGGTGGTGGATGATCTGCTCAGGGTGTATCATCAGATGGAAGATTTTTGTGTACATATCACAGAGGTTGATTCCATGGAAAATGCCCAGGTATGCCGCGGTGGATTTTATCTGGATCAGTTTGATGAAAATCTGCAGTATAAGAAATGTCCCGGCTTATTTGCCTGCGGAGAAATATTAAACGTAGATGGTATCTGCGGTGGATTTAATCTGCATTTTGCATGGATATCCGGACGGACAGCCGGTCTTTCAGCATGCAGTTATGTTGAAAAAATGAATGAAAAGGGGAAACAATAGTTTATACCTTATATCATGTTTAATTTAAAGAAAACAATGAGCAATAAAAAACAGTGAGCAATAAGAAAACAGAAAGGAGTTTACTGTGTTACAGGTCAATCAGATCAAATGTCCTATCAATCATAGTAAGCCACAGCTTCTTCGTGCAATTTCCAGAAAACTGGATTGCGGTGAAGAACAGATTCTTGACTTTAAAATATTAAGAAGATCTGTTGATGCACGGAAAAAACCGGATCTTTTCTTTCAATATACATTAGCAGTTTCTTTGAAGAATGAAAATAAAATTCTTTCAAGAAAGAAAAAGGACAGAGATATATCTTTATATGAACCGATAGAATATAGGTTTCCACATCCGGGAACAGTTTCTTTGCACCATCGTCCGGTTATCATAGGAATGGGACCGGCCGGATTATTCTGCGGACTGGAGCTGGCAAGACAGGGATACCGGCCGATTCTTCTGGAACGGGGACAGGATGTGGATCAAAGAACCAAAGATGTGCTGAATTTTTGGAATGGTGAAAAGCTGAATCCAGATTCTAATGTACAGTTTGGGGAAGGAGGCGCCGGAACATTTTCCGATGGAAAACTGAATACTCTGGTAAAGGATTCTTCCGGCAGAAACCGTAAAGTACTGGAAACCTTTGTAGAGTTTGGTGCGGATGAATCTATTTTATATGACCATAAGCCTCATATTGGTACTGATAAATTAAGGGAAATTGTAAAAAAGATGAGAAAAGCAATTCTGGATGCCGGTGGTGAGGTCAGATTTTCCAGTCAGGTCACCGATTTTTGTGTTCAGGATGGAAAAATTACCGGAGTCTGTATCAATGACTCCGAATGGATGGATTGTGAAGTGGTGATTCTGGCCATCGGTCATAGTGCCCGTGATACCTTCGAAAGGCTGCTGGAGCGAAATCTTTCCATGGAACCCAAAGCCTTTGCAATCGGTTATCGTGTGATCCATCCCCAATCCTTTATCAATCGGACACAATATGGAAAAAGTGATGTCCCTGAGCTGGGTGCAGCACCTTATAAGGTGACTGCAAAGGCATCGGATGGACGTGGGGTGTATTCTTTTTGTATGTGCCCCGGTGGCTATGTGGTAAATGCTTCCTCGGAAATAGGAAGACTGGCAGTTAATGGAATGAGTTACAGTGGCAGAAACAGTAGTTGTGCAAATAGTGCAATCATTGTTTCCGTCACCCCGGATGATTTTCATTATGATGGCCCCCTTGCCGGAGTATATTTTCAAAGAGACCTGGAAGAAAGGGCTTATCGGGCGGGAAAGGGCAGCATACCGGTTCAAACCTATGGTAATTTCAGGTCCAGGATAGTTAAAAAAAATAATATGGAGTTATCTGATATAACCAGCGATGCCTTTTGCTTTGAACCGGAAATCAAAGGAAAATATGAAATGGCCGACCTGACAGAAGTGATGCCGGATGCATGTAACAAAGCTTTTGTAGAAGGAATGGAGCAAATCGATAAGAAGATTCATGGTTTTGCCAACGCGGGAGTTTATTTGTGCGGGTTGGAAAGCAGAACCTCTTCCCCGGTACGGATGCTGCGGGATGATAATCTGGAAAGCAATATCAAGGGCATTTATCCATGTGGTGAGGGGGCCGGATATGCCGGCGGAATCACATCTGCTGCAATGGATGGATTAAAAATAGCACAGCAAATAGGTGCAGTGTATCATCCGTAGATAGTTGCAGTTCATCAATAGCAAATATATGCAGTATATCATAATCATATAAGACGGGAGAAATAAAATGGAAACAGTAGAAAACAGTTTTGACAGAGCTTTCTTGAAAGACAAACAGCGTATCGTCATTAAAGTCGGTTCCTCTTCCCTGCAGCATGCAGAGACAGGGGATCTGGATTATACCAAATTGGATGTGCTGGTAAGAGAGTTATGTAATTTAAGAAATATGGGGAAAGACGTAGTACTGGTTACTTCAGGTGCCATTGCGGTAGGAAAAAAGGCAGTACACATTAAAAAGGTGGAAGATGATAATGAAGATCATTCCATTGCATTGAAACAGGCCTGTGCCGCTGTCGGTCAGGCTCGGCTAATGATGATCTATCAAAAGATATTTGCGGAATATAATCAGGTGGCTGCCCAGATTTTAATGACCAAGAATACCATTGTGGATAGCTTAAATCGTTATAATGCCCAAAATACGTTCCGCGAACTGCTGCAGCTGGGTGTAATTCCCATTGTGAATGAAAACGATACAGTTGCTACATATGAAATTGAAATCGGTGATAACGATACCTTATCTGCTATTGTTGCAGCACTTGTGGATGCAGATCTTCTGATTCTTTTATCTGATATTGATGGATTATATTCCGATGATCCCAGAAGTAATCCAGATGCCAGATTCATTAGTGATGTGCCAAAACTGGATGATGCAACCATGAGTATGGGCAAAGCATCTACCGGAAGTGATGTGGGTACCGGTGGAATGAATACAAAATTGATTGCAGCTAATATTGCAACAAAATCTGGTATTGATATGCTGATTGCAAACAGCAAAGATATTAAGGTGATCCACAGGCTTTTAGATGGGCAGAATATCGGTACTTTATTCCATTCCAATAAAGATGACAGGTTTGATCTGCCTTTGTTTATTGCGAAGCTGCATAAATAAAAGTTGTTTTGAAAGGAAAGATAATATATGAATATGGAGCAAAAGATACAACGGATTAATGAATTGTATCATAAATCCAAGGCAGAGGGGCTTACAGAGGCGGAGAAGGAAGAGCAGAAGTCTCTGCGTCAGGA
>JBJENT010000269.1:0-5765 GCA_051880335.1 Lachnospiraceae bacterium | reverse complement strand
CTGGAAGACATCTATACCCTGAAATCCATGGCTGTTCAGAAGGCTTATGATGAATTCGGAGAGGAAAATCAGGATGGGATTTCCTTTTATTGTGTTGGAAATACCGTCATTCATTACTATATGAACGATTATCAGATCACCAATCCGGAAGGGCACAAGGCTTCCAGTATCGGTGCAGATCTGATCGCCACTTTCCTACCGGATGATGTAATCGATGGATTATATAAGGCGGTAGAGATTGCTGGCCTTCATGTGGCAAATCTTACTTTGGAGCCCATTGCTGCTATTCAGGTTGCTATACCGGAGAAATATCGTATGCTGAATCTGGCCCTGATCGATGTGGGCGCCGGAACATCCGATATCTGCATTACCGATGATGGAAGTATCGTTGCCTATGGCATGATCCCATCAGCCGGAGATGGCCTTACTGAAGTGATCGCCAAACACTGCCTGGTTGATTTTGACGGAGCAGAAGCCATCAAGCGACAGCTGGGAGAAAAAGATGAGATAGAGTATGAAGATATCATGGGACTGCCTATGACCATAAGCAGCAAAGAGATGCTGGAAGTGCTGGATGAACCCATCCGGGCACTGGCAGATGCTGCAGCAGAAAAGATACTGGAACTGAACGGGGATAAGCCGGTCAGTGCAGTATTTGTGGTAGGCGGTGGTGGAAAGATTCCGGGCTATACAGATCTGGTAGCGGAAAAACTGGGTATTCCGAAACAGAGATCTGCCATACGAGGCAAAGAGGTTATGGGGAATATCATTTTTGAAGAAGAAGTGACAAAAGACTCCACTTTGGTTACTCCCCTCGGAATCTGCCTGAACTATTATGAACAAAGTAACAACTTCATTATCGTAACATTTAATGATAAAAGGATAAAATTATATGACAATGATAAGTTGTCTGTAGTGGATGCTGCCCTGCAGGCAGATTTCCCCAATGAAAAGCTTTTCCCAAGACGGGGAAAAACACTGCATTTTACCGTCAATAAAAAAGCCAGAAGTGTAAAAGGACAGCTGGGAGATGCCGCACTGATTACCTTAGGCGGCCGGGAGGCCAACATCTATACTCCGATTCATGAAAATGAAATCATAAAAATCACAGAATCTTCGGAAGGTGCTCCGGGTGCCATGACAATCGGAGGATTGCCGGAGTTTCGGGATATCATTTCGGTACAGGTGCAGGATAAGAGACTGAATGTGCCCAAATACGCCAAGGTGAACGGTATTTTTCAGTCATCTTATTATGATATTCAGGATGGCGATGATATCGAAGTCCTGGATTATTGTACCGTGGGACAGCTCCTGGAATTTATGGACGTTCTGGTTCCGGAAGATCAGGAGATCCTGGTGAACCATAAACCGGCAGACAGAGAAACCAAGGTTTATGAAAACTATCTGGTAAGTTTTCAGATGAAAGAGCAGCAGGAGCAGATAGAAGACGAAGAGTCTGAGGGAGAAAATCTTAAGTTCCGAAGTCCGGAAGCGATAAATCCGGAAACGGAAGGCATGGAAGCAGATGATTCGGAAGCTGATGGAGAAAACGGATCCGATCAGGAATCTTCTAATGTGGAAATGAAGGCTCGTCCAAATCATTCATTCACGGTGTTGGTCAATGGAAAACCGGTTCTTCTCACTGGAAAACCGGAATATGTGTATGTGGATGTTTTTGACCGGATCGATTTTGACCTTTCCAAACCCCAGGGAAAAGGTGTTGTTACAAAACTCAATGGCAGGGATGCTCAGTATATGGAACCTCTTTTGGAAAACGATGTACTGGAAATCTATTGGGAAAAAGATGAGTAATGGAGGAAGAACATGAGATTATGCAGTATTGCCAGTGGAAGCAGTGGCAATTGCATTTATGCGGGTTCCGATGCAACCCATATTCTGATCGACGCAGGTATCAGCGGAAAACGGATTGAAGCGGCACTGTCTGAACTGGAACTGTGCGGAAGAGATATCGATGGGATTCTGATTACCCATGAACATGCAGATCATATTCAGGGACTTGGTGTTCTTGCAAGAAAATATCAGATACCAATTTATTGTACAGAAGGAACGAGAAATGCTATACTGTCAGATAGTCGTGTCGGAAAAATAGAAGAGGACCTGTTTCAAACCATATCTGCCGATGATAAATTTATTTTAAAGGATCTGGTGATCCATCCAATCCGTATCAGCCATGATGCTGCCCAGCCGGTGGCATATCGTGTGGGATATGGAAAGCAGCATATCGCGGTGATGACAGACCTGGGAGTGTATGATGACTATATCGTGGAATCCTTGAAGGGTGTGGCTGCCCTTATCCTGGAAGCAAATCATGATGTGAATATGCTTCAGGTGGGACCTTATCCCTATTATCTGAAACAGAGAATTCTGGGCAAAAAGGGACACCTTTCCAACGAAGCATCCGGCAGACTGTTGTGCGAAATTCTGCATGATGACATACAGGCAATTATGCTGGGGCATCTGAGCAAAGAGAACAATCTCCCGGAACTTGCCTATGAATCCGTGCGGATGGAAATCACCATGGCGGATATTCCTTATAATGGGTCTGATTTTCCACTGTATGTTGCCGCCAGATCGGAGATGTCGCAGATTATAAATGTAAAGTAGGAAATACAAAAAAAGTGTAAGATAACAAGGAGTAAAACATGAAAAAAACAATTATTACTGTAGTAGGTAAGGACACCGTTGGAATTATTGCAAAAGTGTGTACCTATCTGGCTGAAAATGGGATCAACATTCTGGATATTTCCCAAACCATTGTACAGGGATATTTCAACATGATGATGATTGTAGATACATCAGGTTCTGCGAAAAAATCTGCAGAAATTACAGAAGAACTGGCTGCTCTCGGTGAAGAAATCGGTGTTGTGATCAAATGTCAGAAGGAAGAAATCTTTGACATGATGCACAGACTTTAAGGTTTGGATTTTACATGACTTGAAAGTAAAGGAAGACGCAGAGGAGACAGGAACCGATGATTAATTTTTATGAAGTGGCAGAAACGAACAAGATGATCGAAAAGGAAAACCTGGATGTGAGAACCATTACACTGGGAATCAGTCTTTTGGATTGTATTGATTCGGATTTGGAAAAATGTAAAGAGAAAATTTATAATAAGATTAAAGAGGCGGCAAAGGATCTGGTTGCTACCGGTGAGGAAATCTCCAAAGAGTTTGGTATTCCCATTGTTAATAAGAGAATTTCTGTTACCCCCATTGCTTTGGTGGGTGGTGCAGCATGTAAAACCCCGGAAGATTTTGCATCCATTGCTGTGGTGCTGGACAAAGTGGCTCATGAAGTGGGTGTGAACTTTATCGGTGGGTATTCCGCTCTTGTCTGCAAAGGTATGACCCCGGCAGATGAACTGTTGATCAAATCCATTCCGCTGGCTCTTTCTACAACAGAGAGAGTATGCAGTTCTATAAACCTTGGTTCCACCAGAACCGGTATCAATATGGATGCAGTCAAGATGATGGGTGAGATCATCAGGGAAACAGCCACTCTTACGAAAGAAAATGATTCTCTGGGATGTGCCAAGCTGGTGGTATTCTGTAATGCACCGGATGACAATCCTTTTATGGCAGGCGCTTTTCATGGTGTGACGGAAGCGGATAAAATCATCAATGTAGGTGTCAGCGGTCCGGGTGTTGTAAAGACAGCTCTGGAAAAAGTGCGTGGTGAGAATTTTGAAGTGTTATGTGAAACCATTAAAAAGACTGCATTTAAAGTAACGCGTGTGGGACAGCTGGTTGCAAAAGAAGCTTCCAAGATGCTGAATGTTCCATTTGGTATTGTGGATTTATCCCTGGCACCCACACCGGCTATCGGCGATTCGGTTGCAGATATCTTATGCGAAATCGGTCTGGAGCATGCAGGTGCACCGGGTACC
This sequence comes from Lachnospiraceae bacterium, assembly GCA_051880335.1. GTDB lineage: Bacteria > Bacillota > Clostridia > Lachnospirales > Lachnospiraceae > 1XD8-76. Next base: position 1,858 of record JBJENT010000269.1, on the reverse strand, counting down.
ACAGCAGCTCTGGCACTCTTAAATGACCAGGTGAAAAAGGGCGGCGTTATGGCATCCTCTTATGTGGGCGGTTTAAGCGGAGCTTTTATTCCGGTCAGTGAAGATCAGGGAATGATCGATGCAGTGGTCGCAGGGGCTCTTACTCTGGAAAAACTGGAAGCCATGACCTGTGTATGCTCCGTTGGTCTGGACATGATCGCCATTCCCGGGGATACGAAAGCAACTACCATTTCCGGTATTATTGCAGATGAAATGGCAATCGGTATGGTAAACCAGAAGACAACTGCAGTGCGCATCATTCCGGTCATCGGAAAAGGAGTCGGCGAGACAGTTGAATTTGGCGGTCTTCTTGGTTATGCCCCGATCATGCCGGTGAATCAGTTTAGCTGCGATGCATTTGTGAATCGTGGCGGTAGAATCCCAGCCCCAATTCATAGTTTTAAAAATTAATGTCAAATGTTACAAAATGATGATTGGCCTTGCGTATTCGCAGGGCTTTTCTTTTTGCCCCTTCTGAATCTGAACAGTTCGGTACAAATCCGATGCATGGATGGTCTGCTCTAACTGGAAAAGTGCTGTTTCGGATAAGACATTTTTTGCATCACTGAGCTTGGAAACCAAGGGAATAGAGGAATGATTCTTTATCTCTGAAAGAAACCCGCCGGAAGCCTTTTGAAAGCCCAATATTCTTGCATAAGAAACAAAACCCTGTTCTTTCTGCTTTATGACATCTTCTGCTTGAATTTCTAACAGAATATGAAGAAGAGCACGACTAATACGTGTATAAGTATAATTTTTTGATTTGCACTTCTCGCAATAATCGGTAAAGCCTTTCACCTGATATCTAAGGTTCCAGATTTTCTCTGCCAAATCGGATGTCACGTCCTGATATGTTTTCAAAATTTCAGGGGAACTTTGCAGAATCTTATATTGTAAAAGGGAAAAGAAATCATCTGCTGTAACATAATCTCCCTCTGAAAGGGCATTTTGATAAAGTTCATGGCAGTTTTCCGGAATAAATGGGGCTATTTCGCAAATCCCGCTGATAGGAAAGGCTGCGTTATGAAGGATAGTCTTTCTGATACCGGAGGCAGATGCAAAAGGCTGGGAGGAATCTATGCTATCATGATAACCTGCCCCTTTTCTGGTTATGGTGCAGGCAGTGATGGAACTGTTTTGGGCAGTCAGAGCACGACAGTATTCCACTCCTAAAATATTGTTTGGGTCCTGAAGCAGTGGAAGAATCGCCTGATAGTCCTTATTGTTTTCTGTGCATCCAAGCACTGACAGTGCCTGAAAACGGGCTGCAGGAAAAGAGTAGCCTGCTTTCAGCAGATGATCCAATTCTTTTTTATAGCTATTTGATTCCTGCTGCATTACCTGACCGGCTTTTTGGAATAAAGTGATATCCCCGTTTTCACTGCCGAAACAAAGGTGTGTGATAACACCCAGACGTTCCAGCAAAGCCACGCTGCCCTGGGCAAAATACTCAGCGCTGCCTGTAGAAATGGAAACCGGCAGCTCCAGAACCAAATCAGCCCCATTTTGAAGTGCCATGGCGGTTCGCATTTCTTTCGGGAAAATGGCCGGCTCTCCACGCTGCACAAAATCACCACTCATTACCACGATACAATAATCAGCCTGTAATTGCTCTTTGGCCTTACGGATGAGATATTGGTGACCATTATGAAAAGGATTAAATTCGGCTATGATTCCTAAGATGTTCATGGAAACTCCTTCTGTTTGATTCTTTGCAGGCAAAACATTTTATTCTATTTTGCATGGCTCTGAATAGTTCACAAATTGTTTCATAAAAAATAAAATATTTCCTTTATGCTAGCACATTTTGAACTTGTAT
>JBJENT010000268.1:0-5774 GCA_051880335.1 Lachnospiraceae bacterium | reverse complement strand
AGCTGTATCGAAACCGAAGGAAGCTTCGATATCTTCGTTCTTCAGGTCACCGTCGATTGTCTTAGGACATCCGATTACCTGAATACCTGTATTCTGTGCGGCCATGTATTCTGCAAGAGTAGCAGCGTTTGTGTTGGAATCATCACCACCGATGATAACAACAGCTGTAAGACCATTTTTCTTTGCGTTTTCAGCAACGATAGCAAACTGTTCTTTTGTTTCCAGTTTTGTTCTACCGGAACCGATGATATCAAAACCACCTGTGTTTCTGTATGCATCGATAAATGCATCATCAAATACTACATAATCATTTTTCAGAAGTCCGTCTGGACCACCTTTGAAACCGAGCAGTTCGTTTTCCGGGTTTGTTGCTTTCAGAGCATCATAGAGACCACTGATAACATTGTGTCCACCTGGAGCCTGTCCACCGGAAAGGATAACACCTACCACCTGCTTCTTTGCAGCAGAGGTATTCTGGCCTTTTTCAAAAGTAATTTCAGGTTTTCCATATGTGTTTGGGAAAAGAGCTTTGATCTTGTCCTGATCAGCAACACTTGCTGTAGCAGCGCCTTCCTTTACACAGATTTCTGAGATACCGTTTCTAAGCATGCCTGGCAGCTTAGGAGAATATTCGTATCTTGCTTTCTGAAGTGGTGAAAGATTCATATTCGTACTCCTTTTCTATATATAAATTTATTTTTTTGCAATCATTTAAAATGCTAATGCATTTTTAGAAAAAAGTAAATAGAATTTGTAAAATTCGGTCAAATTCCATTTCCGAAATAATAGTCAGATGAAGCCCTGAAAAAGAAGAAAACGCAGTTCTGTAAAAAAATAAAATAGAATGTAAAGTTTGCTTGACATGGATGCGGTTAGGTGTTATATTCAAGATGTAAAGCAAACTTTACACAAAACGTTTTGTATATTTCATGAAAAAAATAACCTGTAAAAGGAGGAATTTATTTGAAAAATCGAATAGAAGAGATTAGGACCCAAAAGGGAATTAAGCAGGATGAACTTGCAAAAATGATGGGCGTCTCCAGGCAGACTATCAGTTCCCTGGAAAATGGCAGATATAATCCATCGATTACATTGGCCTATCATATTTCAAAATTTTTTGGCATGACAATTGAAGAAGTATTTTGTTTTGAGGAGGAATGATTATGTATAACAACAAACGCTTAGCACTTAGTATTTTTTGGGTAGTAGTAGGTATTGCACTTTTTATTATGGGAGTAACAGAAATGCTTGACCCGATTTATGGAGGTTTCGGTGGTGGCTTGATTGGTTGCGGAGTTGCACAGCTGATTCGTCATTTCCGCTATCGCACCAATCCGGAATATAAAGAAAAGACAGATACCGCAAACAGCGATGAGAGGAACCGGTTCCTCAGTATGAAGGCATGGTCCTGGACCGGATATATCTGTGTAATTGTTGCTGGAATTGCAGTTATCGTCCTGATGATAATCGGTCAGACAGTCTATGCAGAGATTGCATCTTTTTTTGTCTGCTTTATGCTGATTGTTTACTGGATCTGCTATATGATACTCAGTAAGAAGTACTAAAAACAGTATTATGAACAGAAAAAAAGAATATCAGAGCAGGGAATGCAGAAAGGTCTGCTCAAAACTCGAAAGTTCTGGCAAAAAAACGCAGAAAGACCTGCCAATATAATTGAATATTTGTACCAAATACGATATAGTATTAAGAGGAATATTTTGAAAAGAAATAGTTCTGAAAGAATAAGATAAGTGGGGTACATTGAGATGTATAAAGCAGAGTACGAGCGTTGGCTTTCGGCAGATCTGGAAGATGCTGATTTAAAGCCTGAACTTGCGAAAATCAGAGACAATGATGATGAGATCAAAGATCGTTTTGCTGTTGCATTGAAATTTGGAACAGCCGGACTTCGTGGAGTACTTGGGGCCGGTACCAATCGTATGAACATATATGTTGTTCGTCAGGCTACCCAGGGACTGGCTAACTGGGTAAAAACCCAGGGTGGTACACAGACCGTAGCAATCAGCTATGACAGCCGCCTTAAGAGTGATGTGTTTGCAAAAACAGCAGCAGGTGTACTGGCAGCCAATGGTATTAAGGTTCGCATTTATGATGCACTGATGCCTGTTCCGGCACTTTCTTTTGCTACACGATACTATCAGTGTAATGCAGGTATCATGGTGACAGCGTCCCATAATCCTGCAAAATATAATGGATACAAAGCATACGGACCCGATGGATGCCAGATGACAGACGATGCAGCAGCTATCGTTTATGCAGAAATCCAGAAAACTGATGTGCTTACCGGTGCAAAATATATTTCCTTTGCAGAAGGCGTTGACAAAGGACTGATTCATTTTGTGGGCGATGACTGTAAGAAAGCATTGTATGATGCAATCGAAGACAGGCAGGTTCGTCCGGGACTTTGCAAAACAGCAGGTCTGAAACTGGTATACAGCCCATTAAATGGTGCGGGACTTGTGCCGGTTACACATGTTCTGAATGACATGGGAATCACAGATATTACCATTGTTCCGGAGCAGGAATATCCAAACGGATACTTTACGACCTGTAGTTATCCGAATCCGGAAATCTTTGCAGCACTGGAACTTGGTCTGAAACTGGCACAGGAATGTGGTGCAGATTTGATGCTGGCTACCGATCCGGATGCAGACCGTGTGGGTATTGCCATGAAATGTCCGGATGGTACTTATGAATTGGTAAGCGGAAATGAAATGGGTGTTCTGCTCTTGGATTATATCTGCGCAGGCAGAATTGAAAAAGGTACCATGCCGAAAAATCCGGTTGCAGTGAAATCCATTGTATCCACTCCACTGGCTGATGCAGTTGCAGCCCACTATGGAGTAGAGATGCGAAATGTTCTTACCGGATTTAAGTGGATTGGAGATCAGATTGCCGGTTTAGAAGCGGATGGAGAAGTGGATCGTTTCATTTTCGGCTTCGAAGAAAGCTATGGATATCTGGCAGGTCCTTATGTCCGTGATAAAGACGCAGTGATCGGTTCCATGCTGATCTGCGAAATGGCAGCTTATTATAGAAGCATCGGCAGTTCCATTAAGCAGCGTTTGGAAGAAATCTATACCGAATATGGTCGTTATTTAAACAAGGTAGACAGTTTTGAATTCCCGGGACTTACCGGTATGGATAAGATGACCGGAATCATGACTGGACTTCGTGAAAACCCACCGGCAGAGATCGGCGGTTACAAAGTAGAAAAAGTAACAGACTACCAGAAACCGGAAGAAACCGGTCTGCCGGCAGCCAATGTTTTGATTTATGCCCTGGAAGGTGGCGCAACAGTAGTGGTTCGTCCATCCGGTACAGAACCAAAAATCAAAACTTATTTTACAACGTTAGGAAAAGACCTTGCAGAAGCACAGGCTCAGAAAGATAAACTGGCAGAGGCATTGAAACCTCTTTTCTCATAAGAAGATAGAAAGATAGTTCGGCGAGGGGGGAGATCCTGAAATGCATTATGTTAAAACGGCTGAGATAGAGGTCGGTGACAGATTTGCAAAGACAATTTATAACAAGGATGGAGTGCTGCTTTTTAACAGTGGAGTAAAAGTGGATGAGTTTATGCGAAATAAATTGCAGGACTTAAACCTTTATGGCACTTATATTCTGGATGCTGCAGAGCCGGTACCGCCTATTACAGAGGAAGAACTGGAATTTGAACGTTTTCAGTGGACACAGACTTATGTGGTAAATGAAATATTGAAAGAGGTTCTTGCACATAAAGTGCCTCAGAAATTACAAAACCTGGTAGATGTAATCTACACCCGTTTTGATCCGGGAGCTGGGAAAATGATCTTTAACCAGTGCCTGAGAGGAGAAAATGATTTTATCAGCAAGCATACTCTGAATGTAGCGATTCTGTCCAATCTGATTGCAAAGAAAATGAATATGGATCTGAAAGAGACAAAGTACCTGATTCAGGCAGCTATATTTCATGATATTGGAAGACTTTTGGTTCCACATGAAATTCTTCATAAGGAGGGAAAACTGGATCCGGTAGAAATGGATACGATTTATAAATGCCTGCTGGATGGCTATGAAGAGATCGGTATGAACTATCAGTATCCGGCTGGTGTAAGGCGCTATATCATTCAGCTTTCCATTGATTTGTCAAACCGATTACCGAATCATCCGAAAAATGTGCTGAAACTGTTGCCGGGCACTAAAATTATTCAGGTGGCAGATATTTATGATACTCTGACAGCAATACGCTGTTATAAATCTCCTATGTCTCCATTTTCAGCCATAAAAATTATGCAGAGTGAGCCGGAGAAATATGATTCCAGGACAGTGGATGCACTGATTGACTGTATTCATATTCTGCCGGCCGGTGCTTATGTAATGCTGAGTAATGGAGAACAGGGAATCGTTGTAACAGAAAATCACAGGAGAATTGAAAGACCGGTGGTTTTGGGTCTGATGAGCAACAAGCTTTATGATTTGGAGCAGAGAGCAGTCTACAATGAAATTCAGATAGTAGATACGGTCTTTACGCCGGATAACAGACAACAGGTGGAACTTAACGTTTCAAAACGCATCAAACAAGAGTAATTAAAAATGGCTGTCACTTTCGCGAAATATTGTTCGCGGAAGCGACAGCCTTTTCTTACATCCTGATCAGTTCGTAATCGCGGGTACCAAGCCCGATCTTTTCCCCGTGTTCCAGCGTTTCTTTCCAGCGTACGTTTGGATTGGAATCCAGAAAATGATCGTGATGGTGGTGCCATCCGGGTTTGTTTAAATTGTCGGAGAGCTGAGAATTGGGAAGCGGCGCAGCCTGCAGGCAGGCATCTGCACAAGCCTGGTCCAGAGCCACCGGATCAAAGGAAGCAAACATACCGATGTTTGGCAGGATGGCAGCATCATTTTCTGCGTGACAGTCACAGTTGGGCGACACATCCACGATCAGGTTGATATGGAAATTTGGACGTCCGTCTACAACAGCCTTGCTGTATTCTGCAATTTTACAGCCCAGAATTTCGTTGGCATTACCGTTTGGATTGCTGATGGCATCAAAAGAGCAGGCTCCGATACAGCGTCCGCAACCTTTACAGAGTTCCTGATCAATCACTGCTTTTCCAGAGTCATATCGAATCGCATCAGAACCACATTCTCTGGCACAACGCTTACAGTTTTTACAGAGGGAAGGGTTAACCTGAGGTTTACCCTGTTTATGCTGATGCATTTTTCCGGCCCGGCTACCACAGCCCATGCCGATATTTTTCAGGGCACCGCCAAAACCGGTGGCTTCATGCCCTTTGAAATGATTTAAGGAAATGAAGACATCCGCATCCATGATGGCACGGCCGATATAGGCTTCTTTACAGTATTCTCCGCCTACAACAGGTACGATGATATCATCGGTTCCGCGCAGGCCATCTCCGATGATCACATGGCATCCTGTGGTTGTTTCATTGAATCCGTTTTCCTGTGCACAGTCCAGATGATCCAATGCATTTTTCCGGGAACCCGGATAGAGTGTATTGCAGTCTGTGAGAAATGGCTTTCCGCCGACTTCCTTGACCAGATCAGCCACTGCTTTTGCATAGTTCGGGCGAAGATATGCAATATTTCCAAGTTCGCCAAAATGAATTTTGATGGCAACAAATTTGTTGTCCATGTCTATGGTCTGTAATCCGGCTTTCCGGCACAGCTTTTTTAATTTTTCCGGAAGACCGATTCCGTTTGAAGTTCTGAAATCAGTAAAGTATACTTTTGCTTTTTCCATTGCAGTA
>JBJENT010000267.1:0-5783 GCA_051880335.1 Lachnospiraceae bacterium | reverse complement strand
ATTCGCCCTTTTCCATCCAGAAATCTGCCATATCCTGACTGATCTTTTCAATCGAACCGGAGTTTATCAGCTCTTCGTTTTCTGCTTTTCCGTAAATAGCAAGGCCGCCACAGTCTGCCGCAATATCTTCTGCAGTTACTTCTTCAAATCCGCTGGCCATCAGCTCATATGCTTTTTCCGGATTTTCATTCAGAAAATCCACTGCCTTGTACCATGCTTCTACCACAGCATCAACCACTTCCGGATTTTCTTCTGCAAATTTTGTATTGACAACCAGAGAATCCATGATGGTATTCGGATAATCTGCACTGGTGATTACCGTGTGTGCACCTTCTACTGTTTCCAGTGCCTCAGAAAGTTCCGGCTCCCACATAATAGCGGCATCCACATTTCCTGCCATAAATGCAAGGCCTGCTTCTGTTGTATCACCCATATCCAGCACATTGATATCATCCTCTGTAAGGGAACTGTCTTTTTCCAAAGCAGTCAGGAAGAAATAATAGGAAGACGCAGATTTATCCAGAGCAACGCTCTTCCCTGCCAGGTCATCTAAGCTTTGAATATCTGCTGTTGCCACCAGACCATCGGCTCCTTCTGAGGAGTCCATGGTCAGAAGGTATCTACTGTCTGCTCCGTTGGCATACATTTTGATGTTAGGATCCTGAGCTGTTGCCAGGAACTGAATGCTGCCTTTTGTAATCAGGCTGGTGTAGGTAGATTCATCTTCGATTACCTGAATGTCCATGTTAATGCCGGCTTCTTCAAAATAACCGTTTTCCAGTGCAATAAACATAGGGGAATATCCGGTCCAGGTACAGAATGCCATGGTCACATCGTTGGCACCTTTCTTTTTAGAGCCACAGCCGGTAAGCAGAATGCTTACAAGCAGCACGCAAATCAGTAACATACTAAGCAATTTCTTTTGCATAATGTTCTCTCCTTTTGTACTTCCTTAAATTTATCGATCAAGGGCTGCATCCTGGCTTTCCTGCCAGAGCATGTCCATGATTTTCTTTTTGGTTTCCAGAAATTCCGGTAAAACAAAGCAGTTATGATTTCTTTCCGCCGGAAGACTGGTGGTAATCACATCCCGTATCGTTCCCGGTCTTCTGCTCATCACATAAATCCGATCTCCCAACAAAACTGCCTCATCAATATCGTGGGTAATGAAAAGTATGGTAGTCTTGGTTTCCCTGCTGATCTTTGCCAAAAGCTCCTGCATAACCACTCTGGTCTGGGCATCCAGTGCTCCAAAAGGCTCATCCATCAGCAGCATTTCCGGCTCATTGGCCAGAGTTCTGGCAATCGCCACACGCTGCTTCATACCACCGGATAACTGCTTGGGAAGGGCATTTTCAAAACCTTCCAGACCAACCAGCTTGATGTATTCCATTGCTTTCTGCGTACGCTCCGCTGCCGGAACCTTACGCATTTTCATGCCAAATTCCACATTCTTCAGAACCGTAAGCCAGGGGAAAAGACTGTATCCCTGAAATACCATTCCCCGATCCGCGCCCGGACCCTCTACTTCCTTTCCATCCAGAATCACCTGCCCTGAAGTAGCTGTATCCAGTCCCCCGATCATATTGATCAGCGTGGTTTTTCCGCATCCGGAAGGCCCTACGATCATAACAAACTCGGATTCCTGTACCTGAAGATTCACATGATCAATAGCAGTCACATCTCCGTTTTGACCATGATATATTTTAGTTAAATCTTTTACTTCCAGTTTCATATTTTTTCTCCGTCAATTATACAGACACAATCTATTTTTCTGTCATATATGCAGACTTTTCTCCGCCAAATATACAGACTATTTTCTTTCTTTTAAACGTTCCTGCCATGGTGCCACAAGATAACTCAGGGTACGGAAAAGCCAGTCTGTCACCAGACCGATTAAACCAATCATGATCAGTCCGGCAAAGATCGTATCCGTAGCCAGATATCGTTGAGAGCGCAGAATCATATACCCCAGTCCGTTGTTTGCTGCAACCATTTCAGCTACTACCAGATAGGTCCAGGCCCAGCCTATGGTCATACGAAAGTCATCCATAAGTCCCGGAAGGGATGCGGGGAAAATTACTTCTTTGTAAATCTGGAATTTTCCTGCTCCCAGTGTTTTAGCTGCATTTATCATATTTTTATCCACACCGGAAACGGTATCACATACCATAAGTACCAGCTGAAAAAAGGTTCCCAAAAAGATGATCATGTATTTCTGTGATTCGTCTATACCCATATAAAGAAGAGTCAATGGAACAAGGGCTACAACCGGCAAATATCTGGCAAATTCAATGATTGGCTGTACAAATGCTGAAAATTTCCGCGAGCTGGCCATCAGCATACCGCAGGGCAGTGCGATCACCACCGACCAGATCCAGCCTACCATGACACGTTTTGTAGATTCCCAACAGCTGAGCCACAGGGAACCATCCTGATGCATTTCTACCAACCTCTGAATCACCTGTAACGGGGATGGAAGAAAAATCTCAGATACCATTCCTCCAAAGGTAAGTACACACCAGGCCAGAATAATAAGCATAAAACAGCAAAGAGACAGGCTTTGTTCTACTCCCAATCTCTTTGCTGCTTTATTTTGACTCTTTATGATTTCACTTTTTTTCATTTATCTCTTGTCCTTTAATACCTTAGTTCACTATCTCTGCACTATGATAAAGTATTAAAGTGCTTTATGCAAGAGAAAAATACAATTTTCTGTTTCCGGAGATTCTCAGAACTTTCTGCCTCCGCCGCCATGTCTGGCTCCCGAAGAAGAACGGTGCGTGGAAGAATGTCCACCGGAGCTTCCACCCGACTCACTTTGTCTTTTTACCTTCGTCACATTCCGGAACAGGAACATTTCTCCGGAATTCTGTACATGCATACTGCCCGGCACAATATAGTTTCCGGCACTGTTATTGGGTGCCACAGAATTCATTTCCCGGGTTAACATCCATGCATAGGAACCACCCACCAATATTGCAATCAGCAGACTGATAAACAGATTCCGAAATGCCGGGAATCTGTTTTTTCCTGTATAACCTTCACCTGATCCATTTGTGCCATAGGGTGTGCCATTTTCAGCCCGTATGATAAAATCTTCACAGATTTCTGTATATTCATCAAAGGCTTCCACGTAATCCCCACTGCCAAGCATTGGTGTGATCTCATCTAAAATATAATCAATTCCATCATCGTTAAAAGCTGTGATTCCATCTCCACGGGTAGAAATCCATACATCTCTGGTTTCCATATTCACATAGAGAAGAACGCCCGAATAATCCGGGCCTTTCCCATATCCACTGTAATCAAAAAAATCATCTGCTGCTTCCATGGCTGAGGAAATACTGCCATTTTCTTCTGTGAAAATGACCACATCCATATCATGTTCTTCACTGAGTTCAGCCAGTGTTTGATTGATTCTGCTTTCCTCCTGCTCTGCGACCAGATTGGCATCATCCACCAGATGTGGAAGTTCTTCTGCCTCCGCCTTTAGCGTAAACAAGCCACCGGGCAGAAACAGTATCGTCAGGAGGATAGCAGAAAAACAATATAATATTCTTTTTTGTTTCATCTTTTCATCCTCCTACAATAACCAGGCAAGGGCCATGATCAAATAGACTGCAATAAACGCAATCCCGGAAGCTATGCCAAAATGCTTCCAGAGAAGACCTTTATCAATGGGAAGGTTTCCAACAAATTTCCCGGTCTGTCCATTCATGGCAAAAGTATATAACTGGCCATTCCACCTGGTGTGCAGTATCCACACAGGATACATGGCATAACAGGTCTTTCCCTCTGATAAATTGATATTTCCGCCATCCGGAATGACCGAATTATAGCCATGTATGGTATTCATAAAATTTTGTGCAGTCGCATTCCGGACACGTTCGTTGACCCGGATGATGCTCTGCTTTTCATCCACATCATATTTATCTGCAAAATATCCGGCAAAATAAGCACTTTCAAAGGGTACAGCATCCTGAAAATCAAAGGGTTCTATGGATTCCATCAGTTCATCCGGCATTTTGGAAGAACCGTCTGCCGGTACATGGGCAAAGGAAACATCCCCATCCCGGGTAATGGCAAAATGACTGGTTTCCGTATAGTTATATCTGGAATCGCTCCAATAGCGAACTCTCGTCCCCTTATATCTCATATGGGCATCGGCTTTGGTATCAAAGAGCCAATATGGAACATAGATTCCCTTGATCTCTTCGATATGATTTTCTGTTTTAAATACCTTGGGCAAGAGTGCTTTCTTTTTCAAATGCTGTGCAAATCCGGCCATAGCCGCTTTTTTGTCCAGCTTAAACGGAATGATATAGTCCGGCTTTAAAGCGCCTTTGACACTACCTTTTACAACCACCGGGCTGTCGCAGAAAGGACAAAGGCTTGCTGCCGTATTTTCATCTGCTATAATCTCACCGCCGCAGGACCGGCATATGTATACTTTCATTCCCTGTTCGTCATCTTCTGTCCATGTCTGCATGGAACCAAGATTCCATTCCATGTTACTGTCTTCGTCTTTGGATACATCCTTTTCATACTGAGCCAGTGCATCCATCTCAAACTCGGTATCACAGTAAGGACATTTTAATTTCTGCAGGCTGCTGTCAAATTCGATCGCGCCGCCGCAACAGGGACATTTATACTCCTGTATTTCTGACATATTTCCTCCTATGCACGTGGCTTTCCGCAATTTCCACAGAATTTACCGGTATTTACGGTGCCACAGCTGCAGGTCCACTCTGCTGATGGTTTTTTACTGCCACAATTACTACAGAAATTTCCGGTATTCACTGCGCCGCAGCTACAGGTCCATTCACCTGCTGCCGGTTTTACTTCCGGTTTCTTTTCTCCACAGTTGCCACAGAATTTTCCGGTATTTACAGTGCCGCAGCTACAGGTCCATTCACCTGCTGCCGGTGCAGTCTGCTGAGTCTGTGCCTGCTGGTTCTGGCTCTGCTGCCCCTGAGGCTGGCCCTGCATCTGCTGGCCCATTGCAAAAAGTCCCTGGGCATTCATGCCGCCTGCCATGTTTGCCATGCCCATACCCATAAAGCCGGTCATGGCACCTGCGTTATTTCCTGCTGCAGTTCTCATAGCATCTGCCTGTGCTCCTGCCAGAGTTGCTGCTGCCATATTTGGATTGGTAAGAACTGCACTCTTCTGAAGTGTTTTAATCATTTCAGCATCTTCATCCGGCAGTGTAACAGAACCGAGAGCAATGCTGACTACCTTAAGACCTCTGGTCTGTCCCCATTTGGAAGAAAGTGCGTCATTCATTGCATTTTCCAGATCTGTGGTATGTGTCACAATCTGATTTGGACGAAGTTCCATTTCAGAGAGTTTGCCCAGTGCCGGCTGAAGTGCACTGATAAATTCTGTCTTTAACTGTTTGTCAATGGTTTCTCTGGTGTATTCGCTCTGTACATTTCCGCATACATTGGTATAGAACAGAATAGGGTCTGCAATTTTATAAGAATACACGCCGGAACAGCGAAGCGCCACATCCACATCCAGTCCGATTCTGGAATCTACCACACGGAATGGTACCGGGTTTGCTGTGCCGAATTTATTGTCCATCAGTTCCTTGGTGTTGATATAGTAAACTCTCTGATCCTTACCGGTATCACCACCATAGGTAAATCTCTTTCCAAAGGTTGCAAAAGATGCTTTGATGCTTTCTCCAAGATTTCCACTGAAAATACTTGGTTCTGTAGATTTGTCAAATGTATATTCCCCTGGTTCTGCTGAGAAATCAACAATTTTTCCCTGCT
>JBJENT010000266.1:0-27081 GCA_051880335.1 Lachnospiraceae bacterium | reverse complement strand
GTACAAATGAATCATGGAAGCACGTCGTGCATTTTTATTTGCTCCCACAGAAGAGATGATCGCCGTCACGCAGGTTCCGATATTCTGTCCCATGATGATCGGAATCGCTGTACCATAACCAACTGCACCGGTTAAGCAAAGTGCCTGTAAAATACCAACAGATGCAGAGGAGCTCTGAATCACCGCAGTAAGCAGTGCACCTGCGATCATTCCCAGTATCGGATTAGAGAACATGGTCAGGAAGCCGGTAAAGCTCTCATTATCAGCTAAGGGCGATACTGCTCCGCTCATGGTCTCCATTCCAAACATCAGAATGGAAAAGCCAAGAAGAATGGTTCCGATATCCCGCTTTTTATCATTGTTCTTTGCAGTCATGGTCAGAATGATACCAACTGCAGCAAGAATCGGTGAAAAAGAACTGGGCTTAAGAAGCCTTAAAAAGACATTACTTCCGGAAATCCCCGTAAGAGACAATAACCAGGAAGTAATCGTGGTACCGATATTGGCACCCATAATGATCCCCACTGCCTGTCCCAGCTGCATGATACCGGAATTTACAAATCCCACCACCATAACTGTGGTTGCAGATGAGGATTGTATCACTGCTGTAACAATCGCACCAAATATAACTGCTTTGATCTTTGTCGATGTCAGGCGTTCCAGAACAGTTTCCATCTTTCCACCCGACAATTTTGCCAGACTGTCTCCCATAATGCCCATTCCATAGAGGAAAAGGGCCAGTCCGCCTATTCCTGTAAATATACCAAAAATATCCATAACCTCAGACTCTCCTTACTTATTTCATTTTTAGTATAGAAAGTCTATGTAAAATCTATTATTCACGTTATGTAAAATCTATGTAAATTTACAGTTTCTTTACGGAAGTATGCATTTAAAATTTACTTTTCCCGTCTACAATCTGTGGAAGAAAGAGAGGATAATCTCATGTCTTCCCCTTACACTCTCTAAAAGAAAGCGAGGATGATGTTATGAAAATAATATGGAATTTTAGTCAAAAAATATGCACAAATACAGAAAGAGAAATGCATTTGTTTTTGCTTCTTACAACAGCTGCAAGCTGCATCCTTGGTTTTCTGGCATGGTATATCATTCACTTTTTTGCATTTAATACCTTGTCCAGTGCCATTTGCTTTGTCGGTTATCCGGGATATTTTGTTGGCTTTTTAGGTGGAATCCTTTATTTATACCGACTGGATATTTAGCAGGTTTTATTTTACCCTTACGTATTTCCAATATTCCAGTCTCGAGAACATGGCCTTATATAACTTTTTGTATAAGGCTTTGATCTGTTCCGGAGTATGCTGCTCTCCCAGCTTTATTTCAAACACTTTATAATTCACACCATACAACTGCACCTTCACACCGGTATCCAGATAACCATTTCGCAGATAGAATCCAATGCGCCTTTCCTGCAGGTTGCGATCCGCTTCTGTTTTTGCGTATTCCGGATCCTCCACTTCTCCAATGATGCTGTCAGCTTCTTTGTAATATTCTCTGATCTGTTCCAGGAACTGAGTTCCCAGTCCCTGATTTCTCTTTCCACCGGATACCGCCAGATAGTCGAAAAGATAGTCTTTGTCCACTTTAAAAAAGAAAGCATATGCACGGATTTTTCCTTCTTCCACAAGGCCCAGTGCATCATAATTCCCTTTATCCATGGCTTTCAAGAGCATCTCCAGAGGCTTTATTTCATCCGCCGGGAAGTCTGTCTGCATGTTGGTTTCATACAATTCTTTTACCTGCTGCTTTGACAGCTTTTCAATTTTTAATTCTGACATATTTCTTCTAATCCTTTTCCCTATATTTAATATACATTCCCCTCATTCTACCATATTATTCTTTTTATTTCATCACAAAGGGGAATGCTGTCTCTTCCTCTACAGCATTCCCCCTTTTCTTTTTTCATTATTTCATTCTTTTGCTCACCGGTATCAGAATCAGATAAATCAATAATGCATAAATCACACTTAATGCAATGACACATATGGTGGGACCCAGTTTACTTACATCACTCAGGGATCCCAGTGCAAGCACTACTCCGACCATGGATATCAGAACACCGGCCGGAATCACAGACATTCGAATCACTTCTACAATGCCCTGTTTTGTACGTGCTCCGGACAAAAGGACGCAGGCACCGCAGATTAGTACCAGTTCAATCAAAGTATAAGCATCCAAAAACCATGTAATGGAAGTATTCCCCGGCATGACCATCATACTCCCCAGTGCCAGTAATGCCAATAAGATGCCCAACACGTTTTGTAACAAGGTTCCCTTTTTATGTTCTTCATTTTCTTTCAGTAAGTTCATCATGTTTTCCTCCGCTTTCTCTGAATAATTCGTGAGGGACAATTTTTCACCGGAAAGAAGTTCGTTTACGTTAATATCCAGAGCACTGCAAAGCGGAACCAAAAAGTCCATATCCGGCATACCTTTCCCGGTCTCCCATTTGGACACTGTCTTATCACTGATTCCCAGCTTATCAGCAAGCTCTTTCTGGGTCATTCCATGCTCTTTTCTGGTCTGTTGTATAAAGTAACTAATCTTCTCCTGGTTCATCAAATCTCCTCCTGACGTATCGATAAAGCTGCATGCATCTTATAAGGATAGCTTACTCTCTGCAGACCATAGAATCAATCCACAAACCGTAGAATTCCATCCTCAAACCGTAGAATTCCATCAAAAAAAAATAATGTGCAGCATCTATAAACAAAAATACAGAATACTGCACAATTCTCCAAAATAACCTCTTAATTTGCTTCAAAAACCCGAATTTTCAAATGTACTCCCAAATCATCTGTGATTTTCCGGCATGCTTCGATTTCTTCCTGAGGAAGTACATCCACAATGGAAAACTGGGTATGTTCAAATACCTTATTCGCTTCCTTGCCAAAATCCAGCATTGCCTGAAATGCATTCTCAAACTGTGGTCTGGTCACTGCCTGGTATTTCTCAGCAGTCGGCGCATTTAAACTGATGGATACCCGGTCAACCACTTTGGCCAACTCCGGTATGATATCTCTTTTATGATACAGATTCGCCAGGCCATTGGTATTCAGCCGAATCTTTATTCCCCATTTTTCCTTCGCATATTTTGCACTTTCAAGCAGGTTTTCCAAGGCACATGTGGGTTCCCCGTATCCGCAGTAAACCAGTTCATCATATCCGGTAAAATCAAACTGATCCATTGCATCCTTGATTTCTTCTAAAGAAGGATCTTTTTCAAACCACATGTTGGTGGCATCCCCTACTGTTTTCTTTGTGGTGCGAATGCAGAAAGTACATCTGCAGTCACACTGATTTGTGATGTTCATATAAACCTGATTTTTGTAGGTATATAATATATCTGTCATCCTAAACTCCTTTATCTGCTTTGCAGTCGCTTGTTTTTCTTTTGCGCCATTATACCAGCAAGTTCTGTAACCGTTTTTTCCCATTCATTTTATCCAGCGCAAGGCCAAATAAAACAAAGAATATCGCACTTCCACCGGAATATGCGCAATGTATGCTGTCATAATGGTGATCATTGCTGCAAAAAGTCCTGTAACTGCCATGTATTTCACACTGCTTATCTGTGCTATGTTTTTTTGTACCTGAGTTTTTTCTGTTTCCTTTGCTACCTGTCCTGTCATAACTATCTCCTCCTGATTGTCTTTTCATTGTTTATCGATTAACTTGAACAAATATTTTTCAAATGGAACACCGTGATTACATTCTATTTTGTCTGCTGTTGCCTCTTCGATTGCCGGCTGCAAAAACTCCATTGCAAGCTTCACTGCATCAAAAATGCTTTTTCCCTGCATTAGTGCACCCATAACAACCGATGCAAATAAATCACCTGTCCCCGAATAGCTCTTTTTTGTATACGGACTTTCCAAATATACATGTTCCGACTCGGATAATATCAGATTTCCGATTTTCCAATCTTCTTTCCAGCCTTCTTTCCAATCCTGCTGCACTTTTCTGATAATCCCTGTCACAACAATAGTCTGATCCACTTCGGCCTTTCTTCGAACTTCTTCTCCGGCTTCTCTTACCCTGTCTAAAAAATCATTTTCGTTTTGATGTTCCGAAATTTCTCTATAATCTTTTCCTGATAAAAGACATAATTCTGTCAGATTCGGAGTAATTACCTCTGCCTTTCTTGTAAGCATTTTCATAGTCTCCAAAAGTTCTTCCGAAAAGGCCTTAATACATCGACCGTCATCTCCCATGACCGGATCTGCCAGAAAGATGGTACCTTCTTTTTTAAAGTTTTCCAGAAACCAGCATACATTCTCTATCTGCTTTGGACTTCCCAGATATCCGGAATAAATTCCATCAAAATCTACTTCCAGTTTTTTCCAGTGATCTGTAATCCGGTTCATTCGGTCGGTATAATCGTCACAATAAAACTGGTCAAAGCCTGTCTGGGAAGACAAAATCGCTGTAGGCAACGGACATGCCTGCATTCCCATTACGGATATGACCGGTATCGCTGCTGTAAGCGAACACTTTCCGAATCCGGATAAATCATGTATGAGTGCGATTCTTTTCATAATCTTCTCCCTTCTGACTGTTTAACAGTATTATATACCGTTCTGACATTTTAAAAAGTGTCAATTTAGAAAATATTTATAATGCCAGATTCCTTTTTCATTTTCTGGAAAACGGAAACACCGCATAGCAGGAGATTTTATTGTATCGGTATACAAAAAACTCCGGCAAACCGGACTTTGGAACAATCCAAATCCCCGATCTGCCGGAGCATATGCTTACTAGATCTTATTTCCTTATTCTTTCCTTACTATTTCTTTATTTTATCCTTACTATTTCCTTATTCTTTTCCATTCCAGCAATAGGTACACATCTTATCGTGGTCAATACCTACCGCATCCAGCATATCATCCAGTCTGTGATATCGTAAGGATGTGAAATTCAGCTTTTCACAAATTCCGTCTACCATTTTCTGATATTTTTCACTGTCCGGATCTGCATACTCTTCTACCACTTCTCTGCTTACCGGTCCGCCTTCCAGTTCCTCGATCACCCTTCTTGCGATCAGCTCCATTTCCGATGTGGAACGAGAGAAATTCAGGTACTTACAGCCAAACAGAAGGGGTGGGCAGGCAGGACGAATATGTACTTCTTTTGCGCCGCTTTCATAAAGAAACTCTGCTGTTTCACGAAGCTGTGTACCACGTACAATAGAGTCATCTATCAGCAAAAGTCTTTTATCCTTAATCAGCTCATGAATCGGCAAAAGCTTCATATGTGCGATCAGATCACGTTTTGTCTGAATGGTAGGCATAAAGGATCTGGGCCAGGTAGGTGTATATTTTACAAAAGGTCTGGAATAGGGATAACCTGACTCATTTGCATATCCAATGGCATGGGCTACACCTGAATCCGGGATTCCTGCCACCAGATCTACGTCCACATTATCTCTGCGGGCCAGAAGCTTTCCGCAGTTGTATCTCATATCTTCTACATTCACACCTTCATAGGTTGCTGCCGGATAACCGTAATAAACCCATAAAAAGGTACAGATCTTCATATCTTTTCCCGGAGCTACTAATGTTTTGGCACCATTTTCATCAAATACGACAATTTCTCCCGGTCCCAGTTCCCTGTCTTTTTTATATCCCAGATTGCAGAAAGAAAAGCTCTCAAAGGCGGCACATCTGGCATCCTCTTTCTTTCCCAGAACCACCGGCGTTCTGCCATATTTATCTCTTGCTGCATAGATTCCCCTGGGAGTCAACAGAAGCATGGATACCGATCCGTCAATCACTTCCAGTGCATACTGAATCCCTTCGATCAGATTATCCTTTTGGTTGATCAGTGCTGCAACCAGTTCTGTCGAATTGATTTCCCCATTACTCATAACAAAGAAATGTGCTCTGGTTTTTAAAATATCTTCTACGATTTCATCCACATTATTGATCTTGCTTACCGTAGTAATGGCAAAGCTTCCATGATGGGATCTTACCAGTACAGGCTGTGCCTCATAATCGGAAATACAGCCAATTCCGTAATTTCCTTCCAGTTCCCCCAGTTCCTTCTCAAATTTGGTTCGAAAAGGAGTTCCCTCGATACTATGAACCGATTTGCGGAAATTTCCATTTTCCTTTTCATAAACTGCCATACCGGCACGTCTGGTTCCTAAATGTGAATGATAGTCCGTTCCAAAAAACAAATCAAAGGTACAGCTTTCTTTTGCTGTAACACCAAAAAATCCACCCATATTCTCTCCTCTTCCTCATTGTTACTTTGTTATCGCATTCCACAATAGTATACAACTATCTTAATGGAATTCACAATATCTATTTTAACAGTTTATGTTTCTAAAAGATATGGCAATTCCATCTTTCCCCGATAAAAAAGCGACCATCTTATATTTTCATATAAAATGGTCACTATATCACTTATAAAATAATCTTTACATCATCATTTCCAAGGTATTTTACTTTTACATCTTTTCCGCCATCTACTACTACTTTGATTTCATTACCGCTTCGAACCGCTCTTGCGGTCATCACAGTCTTTCCATTTAAGTCCGGAATCAGAACTTCTGCCATAGCTCCATCCTCAAATGAAGATATATTTAATGTCACCTGATCTGCATAATCATAATCCGGTCTGGAAACTTCATGTCCCACCGGAAGTATGGTATCAGGCCGGACAAGCAGAGGCATGGAATGATAATCAAAAGTCCCTTTATGCCATGCCGGTCCTGTTACTTCCTCTTTGGTCATCAGATTGATCCAGGTTCCCTTTGGAACATAGTATTCTACCTCTCCATCCTCACGAAATACCGGTGCCACCAAAAGACTGTCTCCCAACATGTATTGCAGATCCAGGGAATGTGTGCTCCGATCTTCCGGGAACTCAAGGAACATAGGACGAAGCATAGGGATTCCGGTTTCATGGGCAATAACAGCCTGCCGATACAAATATGGCATCAAACTGCATTTCAGCTCTACCATCTCCTTCAGGACCACGCATGCTTCCTCATCAAACAGCCAGGGTACTCTGTAAGAACTGGAGCCATGCAGTCTGCTATGGGAACTAAGCAGTCCAAACTGACACCATCTCTTATAAATATCCGGGGTTGCAGTCTGCTCAAAGCCGCTGATATCGTGGCTCCAGAAGCCAAAGCCACCGCACGCCAGAGAAAGTCCCCCCCGCAGGGTTTCTGCCATGGAAGCATAGCTTGCGGAACAGTCTCCGCCCCAATGTGCCGGGAACTGCTGTCCACCAACTGTGGCTGAACGGGCAAATAGAACTGCATTTCCTTTTCCTTTTTCCTTTTCCAGCAGTTCAAAAACTGTTTTGTTATAAAGATAGGTATAATAATTGTGCATGCTGTTTGGATCTGCCCCATTATACCAGTCAATATCTGTTACCGGTATTCTTTCGCCAAAATCCGTCTTGAAACAGTCTACCCCCATATCCAGAAGTACTTTTAATTTATCCTGATACCATTTTGCAGCTTCCGGATTGGTAAAATCCACAAGTGCCATGCCGGGCTGCCATAAATCCGTCTGCCATATGGTTCCGTCTTTTTTCTTAACCAGATATCCCTTTTCTTTTCCTTCCTCAAACAGATAGGACTGCTGTGCAATATAGGAATTGATCCATACGCATATTTTCAGTCCTTTATCATGATATCTCTGAAGCATGCCTTCCGGGTCCGAAAAGGTTGCAGGATCCCAGATAAAATCGCACCAATGATATGCTCTCATCCAGTAACAGTCAAAATGAAATACATGAAGCGGAATACCACGGTCTTTCATTCCCTGAATAAAACTGCTTGTGGTCTCTTCATCATAATTGGTGGTAAAAGATGTGGTAAGCCAAAGACCAAAGGACCACGCCGGGGGCAGTGCCGGTTTCCCGGTCAGTTCACAGTATTTCGAAATGGTTCCTTTTGGAGAACCTCCTGCAATCACATAATAACCCAGCTGTTCTCCTAACGTAGAAAACTGTACATTCTCTACTTTTTCGCTGGCTACCTCAAATTCCAGATCACCGTACAGATCCACTAAAATACCATAACCCTTGCTGGTAATGTAAAACGGAATATTTTTATAGGTCTGTTCACTGGCTGTTCCGCCATCTTCATTCCATATTTCTACCGTCTGACCATTTTTTACAAATGGAGTAAAACGTTCTCCCATCCCATATACCAGTTCTCCGATATCCAGGGAAAGCTGTTCTACGGTATAGTTCTTACCGGTATCTGAATTCTTCATATAAGCCTGATTACGATATCCGGTGGATGTAAGCTTTTTTTCTCCGTCAAAATAGGTGATATTCCAGTTGTTTGGACGTTTGTCAACCACCGCCTTCAGACTTCCTGACTGATAACAGACAAAATCTTCCTTTTCTGTTATAAAAACCTGAGGCTCTGTATTGGCAGAAGCCACTGTAATATTTTGTCTGGCATCTCCTTCAAAATGTGACAGATTCACATGAATCACATTCTCCATAGGACTGGTCAGACGAATGGTCAGCATACCCACATTTAAGCAGTCTCCCCGGTTCGTGATGTGCTTCCCCACCGCATATATTTTCAGGTCCTTTCCTTCCACTTCATGTCCGGCATATTCTACCGCATAAAGAGGAGTAATTTCCTTTTTCATTAACCAAAAACCATTTGTAAATTTCATGTTATATCCAGCCTTTCCTGTGCTAAGAATTTATTTCTTTAATCCATACAGACATTTCACCCATACCCCGGTTATTCCAATATGCATAGGGCACAGCTGTCAATTCTGTTTCTTCCCATTGTATCGGATGCTCTGCATACAGCTCATTTTCCTTCCACTCTGTATCCACTATACGCTTTCCACGGAAATGTAGAAGAATGCTTCCTCCGAATAGTTCGGATTTTTC
The DNA here is from genome assembly GCA_051880335.1 of Lachnospiraceae bacterium. Lineage (GTDB taxonomy): Bacteria > Bacillota > Clostridia > Lachnospirales > Lachnospiraceae > 1XD8-76. The sequence goes on along the minus strand of JBJENT010000266.1, from coordinate 18,180 downwards.
TTCCCTTATATCGGTTTTTGCATCTACATATAATGCAGATAGATTTGCACCATTGTCAATTTCCTCCAGACAATACACCAGAGGTCCCCGCATAAGGGCAATTTTTCCACTGTCTGCTCTTACCAGAGGATTTGCCCGTACAAATCTTGCCGGAGCTTCAAAAAAGATCTGAATATCGCTGTCTTCTTTCAGTTCCAGGTATACATACCCTTTCAGCACCTCAAGCTCTGCTTTTCTTCCGTCTACCGCTACCTGATAGTTTCTCGCATAATCCGGTTTTCGGATGGCTATTTTGATACCATCCTCCGGAACGTTTGAGACACTTACCTTGCATACATTCTCATAAGGGAATTTTGTTTCTACCGATATTTTTATTTCTTTCTCGCCTGCGTTTATTACCGTATCATTGGATATGAACAGATTCAGATAAATACATTCTTCATCCCTGCCATATATATACTGCCCCATGGAAGCCAGGGTTCTGGCAATATTAGGCGGACAGCATGCCACACCAAACCATTTCTGCCGAACCGGTTTCACATGTTCTCTTGAAGTCCTGGGCATGCAGTTATCCGGCCAAACCTCCAATGGATTCACATAAAAGAAAGATTTTCCGTCCAAAGCCAGCCCTGCCAGCACGGTATTATATAACGCTCTTTCTACCACATCTATGTAAGAAGCATCCTTCGTAATCGCTGCCATACGGTTACCAAACATAGCCAGTCCTATGGAGGCACAGGACTCGGAATAATTACAATCATTGGGCAGATCATAATCGGTTGTAAACCGCTCTAAAAGACCGGAAGAACCGATTCCACCGGTAATATACATTCTACGGTTTACCATATTGTTCCAGATTCTTTTACATGCTTCTAAAAGCTGTGTATCCAGATATTCCCTGGCGAGATCTGCCATGGCACTATACAAATACACTCCCCGGACTGCATGTCCTTCTGCTTTATCCTGTTCTCTCACCGGTTTATGGGACTGGGAATAGGATGGATCATAGTTTGCAAAATCAGGAAAAATCTGTTCAAAATCAGGCGCTGCTATTTCTTTCAAAAAATAGTTTTCTCCTACGCCTCGAATATCCACAAAATACTTTGCCATATCCAGGTATTTTCGGTTTCCGGTCACCCGATACAGTTTGATGAGACCGATTTCTACCTCCGGATGTCCCGGATATCCATGCATTTTATTCTCTTCCGGGCCAAAGGTTTCACAAATCAGATCAGCCAGCCGAATCACCACATCCAGCAGTTTTCTTTTCCCGGTTCCCTGATAATATGCAACAGCTGCTTCCATCAGATGTCCGGCTGTATAAAGTTCATGTCCTTCGCACAGATTCTTCCAACGCTTCTCCGGTCTCTCCAACATGAAATAGGTATCCAGATATCCGTCTTCACACTGGGCTTTTTCGATAATATCTATTACTTCATCAGCAGTTCTTTCCAGTTCTTCATCCGGATACACAGCCAGGGAAAAGCCTACCGTCTCCAGCCATTTCGCAATATCCGTATCCTGAAAAACAACTCCATAAAATTTGCCTTCTTTTAATCCTGCTGCAATAGCAAAATTATCAATACTATGACTTGGCTCCGCATCCGGGATACAATCATTCATAGCTTCCCATTGATAGGGAATAATCTCATTTCTTACCAGATCCACATGTTTTGACCAAAAGGGATCTTTAATCCGGACTTTTTTCAAGTCAATTTCTTTAATATCAGAATTATTCATATCACGCTCCACAATTATCTGTTTCCGGCATATGTTTTTTTAACACAGGATAAATCATCATACCGGAAACAACCCCATATCCTGCAGGTAAAATAAACAGTAATAACGGCATCCATAAAATCATATAATATGCTCCTGCAAGTAAAAGGAGAAACATCAATGACATCGGAAAATATTTCAGTGTGAGATAAAATGACAGTTTCACATACCACCCCGCCGACATCTGAAAGCTGGAAAGTGCCGGGAATAAATATATACCAGCCATAATGATCAGTGCACCGATGAAAGCATACAGCAGGATAAAAAATATTTTCCAATCTGCCTGCACATAACGATGCATGATTCCAACATTCGCCATCAATACAAATAAAAGTATCCCCTCACCAACCGTATATTTTACAGAACCGAAAAGCTCTCTCTTGTAAGTCCTCCAGAATACTTTTGTAGCACTTTCCCTGTCTTCCCGTATGGATTTCACGATTGCCTGATACATGGCACAGCAGGATGCCCCGATTGTCACAACAAAGAGGCATCCTATCAGCCAATATAATCCGATTACAAGCAAATCAAATATTTTTCCTGTATAGGTATAAAAATCCCCATCATATCGAAACATTTGAAATTTCACATCATTATTATTCCGCTTCATAGAATGCCTCATTTCATATTTCATATTACTTATTTATGTTCTATTGCCTATGCTCCTGTCGCCTTTACACATCCAGCACAAATTCATTTCTGGTAAACAGAGGAATCTGCTCAATTGGTGCATCCACTTCGATGCTCTGTCCGCCTTCGAAAACCTCTTTCGTCCATGCGTTCGTCCATTTTGCACCTTCCGGCAGATAAACTGTTACCTTTCTGCAATCCTTTTCCGTTACCGGAATTACCAGAACATCCGGACCAAACATATACTGTGTTTCAATATCCCAGCACAGCTTATCCTCCGGGAAATCATAGAATAAAGGACGCATAACAGGAGTTCCTTTTTCATGAGCCTCCTGCATCAGTTTTGTCACATATGGACGCATTCTTTCTCTCAAAAGAATATAGCCTGATAAAATCTCACATACCTGATCAGTAAAGCTCCATACTTCATTGGGCGCACCGGATACACAGGTTGCACCTCCTGTAGTTCCCTGCTGTGGCTGCAGTGGCCAACGATAGCCATGCAATCTCATAACCGGGCAGAAGGTTCCGTATTCAAACCATCTGATCAGCAGTTCATGGAAATCCGGATCCTCCGCATGAGCTCCGAAGAATCCACCGATATCGGTAGTCCACCACGGAATACCTGCAATACCCATATTCAGTCCGGCTGCCAGCTGATTCTTCATACTGGGGAAGGAAGATTTGATATCACCGGACCATACCAGCGCACCATAACGCTGGGAACCGGCCCATGCACAGCGGAGCAGATTTATAATGTTTTCCTGTCCTTCTTTCTGCATACCGTCAAAGAATGTCTTCGCATACATAACAGGATAAATATTACCAACCTGAATATCCGGCCCTAAATGATATCTGTAATTTTCAAAATCATATACGGTGTATTCCGGCTCAGCCTCATCCAGCCAGAATATTTTTACGCCTTTATCGTAATAATTCTGTTTTGCTTTATTCCAGACATACTCTCTGGCTTCCGGATTGGTTGCATCATAATGCAATGTATTTCCCTGGAAATCCATGGAAATCGGATAACCGGAATCCACACGAATCAGCAGACCTTTTCCTTTCATTTCATCGAAGTTTTCACTGCGATAATCTACGGTAGGCCAGATAGATACCATAAGTTCAATACCCATCTCTTTCAGCTCTGCTATCATGGCATCCGGATCCGGCCAGTATGTGGGATCAAATTTCCATTCACCCTGGCATGGCCAGTGGAAGAAATCTACTACAATAACAGAAATCGGAAGATTTCTTCTCTTATATTCTCTTGCTACTTCCAGCAGTTCTTCCTGGGTCTGGTAGCGGAGCTTACACTGCCAGAATCCCATTCCATAATCCGGCATCATCGGAACTTTTCCGGTAGCATCTGCATAAGCTTCTTCTATTTCAGCCGGTGTATCTCCTGCTGTGATCCAATAGTCCAGTTTCTTTGTGGAATAAGCTTCCCATGTGGTAATATTTTTCCCGAAATTGACACGTCCCACTGCCGGGTTGTTCCATAAGAATCCATATCCCAGACTGGATAGCAGGAATGGAACACTGGCCTGTGAATTTCTGTGTGCCAGTTCCAGATCTGCTCCTTTCAAATCCAGGAAATCCTGCTGATATTGTCCCATACCATACAGTTTTTCTTTGGGTTCTGAAACAAAACGCATAGAAAGCCTGTAATCACCACCAGTAATTGGTTTAAACTCTCTTGCTTCCACCTCCAGCGAACTACAGGTTGGTCCAAACAGGTCTTTTCTGCTGCGAACATATTCTTCCAGCAGAACTTCACCTTTTTGATTGGTAAAAGTAATCTTACCAATCAAATTGATTTCAGCAGTAATTTTTCCATTGGTGATTTTTCCACCGTCTTCTCTCACTTCAATCACCGGCTTTGTTTCTGCCGGCTCTAAAAGTGCCCAGTCTTCACCCGGCATTTCCGGCATCTTGTGAGCGCGGACACGAAGACTGTTTTCTCCCCATGGAGTTATCACAAGTCTTTCTGCTTCATAACGATAGCAAAGACTGTTTCCTTTTTGTTCGAAATAACCAAACACTTCAACTTTTTGATCCTGATTACTATTCGACATAAGTCACCTCATTTATTCTGTTTTTAGTCTTTCACAGCACCGGCTGTCAGACCACCAACAATATATTTTTGTAAGAAAATAAACATCAAAACTACAGGAATAACCAAAATGGTTCCATATGCCATAATACAGTTCCATTTGGTTCCGTATGCATTCTGGAATTTGTAAATATTCGCGGTAAGAGGTCTCATTTCTGCCCCCACATTAAAGGTCATGGAGAAAATAAGATCATTCCAACCATTTAAGAAGGAAATAACAAGAATTGTAATAATTCCCGTTTTTACTGCAGGTATCATAACATGTGTAAATGCTTTTAAAGGTCCACAGCCATCCAGTCTTGCTGCCTCATCCAGTGCCATGGGAACACTCTTAAAATACGGTCTAAGCGTAACAACTGCAAATGGTATTGAGCTTGCAGCGATGGCGATGGGTGCTGTAATATGGTGCCCCAGTAATCCCACCTTGTTGAAAATCAAATACATAGGTGTCAGCGTCAGAGAAGCCGGAAGCATTTGCGAAACAAGGAATGTAAGTAAAAATGCATTACTTCCTTTCACTTTATATCTTCCCATTCCGTAAGCAGCAGGGACACCCAATACGACTGTAATCAGCATCGTAAGTGCTGCATTGATAAAACTATTGCGAAGGGAAAGCAAAAAGTTCTTATCCGTCAGGTTAACAAGCCATGGTCCAAAGGTAAATTCCTTTGGATAATAGGTAAGTACTTTTCCAAAGGTTTCCGAATCACTTTTAAAAGAAATCTGTACCAGCCAATAAATTGGGAAAAGGAAAAGGATGGCAATCACAACAGCAATGATAGAATTCAGAATTTCTTTTCTTCTGCTTCTGGACATTTCTTTTTTGTTCATTCTAGTCATCCTCCTTTATCAATAGTCTTAAATAAAACAGACCCACAGCAAACAGGCACACAAACAGTACCATTGCTACTGCAGCACCTTTAGAGAACTGGTACTGTGTAAAGGACAGCAAATAGGAATAGGTTCCAAGTACATCCGTCGAGTTAAGCGGACCACCTGATGTCATGATATACATCAGGTCAAAAGCTCTGAATGTGTAAATAAATCCAAGCATCAATACAGAAAAAATAGAGCCCTTCATCATTGGTAATGTAATATGTAAAAATCTCTGTCCCCAGTTTGCGCCATCAATAGAAGCACTTTCATATACCTCTGATGGGATACTGGTTAATCCGGAAATCAAAAGAAGCATATTGAACGGAATACCTACCCAACAGTTCATGACTATGACTGCAATCATAGCTGTTCCTGTATCCACCAGCCATTCCGGTCCCACGATACCAATCTTTAATAACAGATTATTGATCAGACCTGCATTGGAGAAGATATTCTTACCAAGCAAACCGGTTACTGCCATTGGCATCATATAGCTGACCAGAATCATGCCTCTGATTGGTCCGGCTAATTTGAATTTCTGATAAAAGAACATTGCAAAAGCAAATCCAATGGTAAATTGGAATACCAGACAGGCAATGGTAAAAACAAAAGTATTTTTTAGCACCAAACGAAAGGTCGGATCCGAAAACAAATCAATATAATTCTGAAATCCTACAAAAACAGAGCCGCCTTTGGTCAGATTTTTTACATCCACGTTTTTAAAGCTCAAAATAACGTTGTATACAAGAGGATATCCCATGACTAGCAACACATAGAGAAATGCAGGCAGAATAAAGCCATATGCTTCTCTTCTTTTCTGAGCAGTAATTGAACTCTTTTTCATGCTCAAGTAAATCCCTCCTTATCAAAAGAGGACGGCAGCCTGGAGGCTTTACCGTCCTCTTCATTTATTCTCTTAGGTTTCCGGAAGTGGGTTTGCATCAACAATTGGTTTGATTGTTTCCATTGCTTTTGTTAATGCATCTTTTGGATCTGTTCCATCAACAAATACGGACTGGCAAGCTGTGTAAACTGCTTCAGAGATACGTGGCCATTCAGCGTGAGGTCCACGAGCCTGTGCATAATTCATTTCATCTACGAATACTGCAAAACCATCCTGTTCATAATCATAGTTTGCTACAGAATCAGATCTTGTAGGAATCTTACCTGCTGTAACTGCCCATTCACCTTCTTTTTCTTTGGAGCAGAGCCATGTTAAGAAGTCAACACATGCATCCAGATTTTCTGCGCCTGAGCAGATACCAAAGTTCTCACCACCGATTGTGGATGTAGATGTACCTTTATCACCGGTTGGAAGCAGACAGAAGTCATAATCGAAACCAGCGATTGCATCAGTCTGTGCCAGATGCCATGTACCACATTCAACCATTGCTGCTTTTCCTGCTGCAAATGCATTCCATGCATCAGCCTGTGTCCAGTTAACAGCTTCTTTACTCATATATCCGTTTTTCACAAAATCCCCAAGTACAGTTAAGCCATTTACTGCAGAATCTGCTGTCAGATCATCTACGTTAACACCTTTTCCATTTTCTTTGGAACGAAGCCATGGAAGAAGCTGGAATGTACCTTCTTCTGTAGATACTGCACACATTGCATATCCATATACATCATCAGCCGGATTGGTAGTAGCTGCCACCATTTCTTTGAATTCATCCAGGCTTTCCGGCATATGATCATAACCTGCTGCTTTTAACAGATCCATGTTACATGCAAGTGCAAGACAGTTGGAGTTCTGTGGAAGACCATATAAGTTTCCATCAGCATCCATACAGGAACTTAATGGGCCCGGATAGAATTTGTCCAGTTCTCCCCATTCATTTAACTGGCTTGTAATATCTTCAAATACACCCAGAGAAATGTAAGAAGCCATATCCGGTGAATCCACCATACCGATGTCAGGAAGTTCTCCGGAAAGTGCACCGATTGTGTACTGGTTCATTAATTCTTCACGGGAAACATATGTAGCTGTAATATGAATATCATTCTGAAGACTGTTATATTCATCTACCCAGTCTACGATTGCTTTTGCATCAGCAGAAGCATCAAAGTAATGCCAAAGTTCAACCTCCGTTACATCACCACTTGCTGCTGATTCTTCCTTTGTAGGTGCTTCAGCCGCTGCGCCATTATCAGCTGCAGGTGCTGCTGATTCGGTTGCAGAACTTCCACAAGCTACGATAGACATTCCCATAACTGCTACCAGTGAAAGTGCCAGTAATTTTTTCAGTTTCATTGTAATCATCCTCCCAATATAATTTTTTGTTGAAATCTGCTATCATTTCGAAGCATTTTCCATTTGATATGTGCATTTTACCATCTAAAACAATAAGCAAAAACCCAAAATCTTAATATAGTACCAAGATTTTGGGTTAAAATTTTAAGATTTTTATAATATTTTAAGCAAATATTCTGAAGGCGTCTCTCCTGTAACTTTTTTAAAGACCTGACAAAAATACTTTGCGTCGGAAAATCCCACAGCATATGGTACTTCCTTTTTATCCAGTTCTCCCTTTCGATACAAATATTTAGCCTGTTCAATACGATAATCCCGGATAAAATTAGAAAATGTTTTTCCGGTATTCTTGGAAAACAAATAACTAAAGTATTCTGCACTGACATTCAGTTCCTGTGCAAGCTCCTTTTGATTGATTTTTCCGGAATAGCATCTTTCAATAATGTCAAGGGCTTTCAAAATAAGCGGGTGAGCCTCCGGATATTGTTCCCGCAGGCTGACATGGCTTTCCATCGCATTAATATTTCCTCCGCCCAGTCGGATCTGCAATCGTTTTAAAGTCAGTTCAAGACTCTCCTTTGTCACCGGCTTCAGCATATATTCAGCCACCCCAAGGGAGATAAACTGTCTGGCCATATCAAAATCGCCATAAGCACTGATTACCACGAATTCCGACTTAATACCATGTGCTCTTACCATCCGGGTCATGGTTATTCCATCCATGATAGGCATTTTAATATCTGTAAAGATCACATCCGGCTGATATTTCAAGATCATATCCAATGCTGACTGTCCATTTCCTGCCTGTCCGATCACCTCATACTCGCTGGATAAGGAGGTAATCAGTTTCGCCAGTCCCTCTCTGGCACGCTGCTCATCTTCCACTATAATTATTTTCACGCTATCCCTCTTCCCTTTTGCTTTCTCGTTTTTTACTCTTTTGCGTTTCTTTTCGCTTTTTTCGTTTCTTTTCCTTTATTACGTTTTTTCTTTACGCTTTCGGCAGTGGCAGCCTGAAAATAAAGCATGTGCCAATGCCTTCTTCACTTTCCAATTCTACATCAAATTTTGGCCCAAAATATAATTTCATTCTTGTTATAACATTTTTTATGCCAATACCTGCGCCCTGGGTCTCCAGATCCAATTCATGACTTTTTTCAAAAGCTGCTTTGATCTCTTCGCAAACCTCTTTGGGCATTCCGCAGCCATTGTCCCATACACAGATCAGGAATCGTCCCTTTTCTTCCCATCCGGTAATTTTTATCATACCACCGCTTTCCATGTTTTCAAAACCATGAACGATGGAGTTTTCTACAAAGGGCTGTAAAAACAATTTACAGCAGGGCCATTCACTGTACTCCTCCGGGAACTCAATCTTATATTCAAACTGATCTCCTTTCCGGTATTTTTGCAGACGAAGATACTGTTTTACCCATTCTATCTCCTGTCCCAGAGTAACCTCCCTCGCCTTTCTGGAAAAAGTATACTGTAAAATACTGGACAAATCCTTTAAAAGGCTGGATACCTCATGATTACCGGATTCCATCACATTATAATTGATGGCATTTAAGGTATTACACAGGAAGTGCGCATTAATCTGTGACTCCAATGCTTTTTGTTCCGCTTTACTCTGCAGTTCTATCGACCTGGTCTTTTCTTCATAATGACGTTTGGTTTCTTTCTTTTGCTCGTAAAGTGCATCCACCATTTCATTATACTGCTCGGCCAGCTGCCAGATCTCATTGGTTCCACGAATATCTATCATTCTGTTTTCTTTGCCGGCCTTGACTTCACTCATCGCTTCGCCGATTTCATTGACCGGTCTTAATATGGTATGTACAATCAGATTCCAGATGATACAGCTGGCAAACAGAAGCAGAATATAGATAATAATACCCTGCCGATACAATTTATCTACTTCATTATGCATATTTTCCGTATCGATCACAACATGCTCCACCCATCCGAAATAATCGAGAGGTTGCTTGATCTCAACATATGTTTTGTCTGCCAGATATTCCTCCTCAGACATACCGATATAGTCCGGATTCTGGTGATACATGATGTTTCCGTCTTTCGTGGTGAGATAAATGGCGATATTGTCCCGATAGGCACTATCCTGCAAAGCGCTCTCCTGTAAAGCACTGGAAATCATAAAATTATTCAGTTTAAAGGAAACCACAACCACTGCAGTGACATTTTCCAGGGCACTGCTGGATCCGGTAAGCGGCAGAGCAATGTGAAACATCTGCATATTGTGAACATTCTCATGAAAAGCCGGGACTTCGCTCACCTGATATCTTCCTGCTTCCCTTACCTTCAAATTTTCCATAACAGCCGAATAAAGCTGATCCAGTATGGGCAGACTGTCTCCACTCCACAAATTTGGGTATCCACTGCCTGTCCAGTATCTGCCATATTCCGTAATCGTCCCATCATTCATCACTACTGTAATGGCTGCCACATCACTGGAATAGTAGTTGATTCCACTTAGTTCATTGATCAGTCTTAAACGATTTTTTACCAATTCTTCTTCACTGGCATGCTGTACCTGATCCACATCATATCGAAGCTGTTTGTTTACAGCAATCTCACTGCCGATAAACAGCGCATTTTCCAATTCTTTGTTCAGACTATTAACCGATGCATGAATCATCGCATCCTCTGTTCCATAAGTCTCGTCCATAAGATAATTAAAATATCTGTTTTTCAGATAGCTTTGGAAAATAAGCACTACCACCAGAAACAAAAGCAGCATAGATCCGGTAAGGCTGAACCAAATATGAGATTTTATGTACATCCACAGCTTTTTCACTGGGTTTTGTCTTTCCATACCCCTATAGTTACTACGCTTTTTCATATTTCCCCCGGTAAAGATATCTGAAAAGACTGCCACCATATTCCGTCCTGGTGACAGTCTTCTATATGTTGTTTATACTTTTTCAAAATCACTTGCCGGATGTTTACAAAGCGGACATATGAAATCTTCCGGAAGTTCTTCTCCCACATATTCATATCCGCAGATTTTGCATTTCCATACCGTCTTTCCCTCTTCCGTCTTTGCTGCAGGCTGCGGCTTCGGTTTGATATTTTCAAAATAATATGCATAGGTAGCTGATGGTACATCAGAAAGAACCTCACCATCCGTTGGCATACCCAGGAACAGAATGTGACTTCCCAGATCAATCTCCTGTTTTACATATACCGAAATATAGGCGTTGGTGCCATTCAAAATGGCCATTGTTCCATTTGCAACTCTCTTACTAAACGGATAATTTTCAAACTTATTCACATCTCTTCCGGATTGGAATCCAAAATGTTTAAAGATATCGAATGTGGCATCCTGGCTAAGCAAAGAAAGCGTAAATTTCTTTGTTTCCTGTATCATTTCGCAGGTATAGTTTGCTTTGTTTACTGCGATACTGATCATCAGCGGATCCGAAGCAACCTGAGCCGCAGTATTAATGATACAACCATTATCCTTTCCATCACGATTTGCTGTGAGCACGAACAACCCATAACTTAAATTACGTAAAACTTTCTGATCCATTGCTTACTCTTCCTTTCTGCTTATTTTCTCTCTTTCCATTATGTTCAAAATTTATGTATTTACACATCCCGTAAATTGATTTTCTTCAGCCAGTTTTCTTCAAATTCTTCTCTCGGAATCGGTTTCCCATACAGATAACCCTGAATCAGATCACATCCGTTATCCCGGAGAAAAACTGCCTGTTCTTTTGTTTCAACACCCTCTGCCAGTACTTCTTTTCCAAGGCACCTGATCATCTTAATAATATGGCTTACAATGATCTCATTGTTTTTATCATCGCTTCCCACACCATCAATAATGCTTTTATCCAGTTTGATGGTATCCGACACAATATTTTTAACCATTTTCAAAGAGGAAAATCCGCTTCCAAAATCATCTACGGAAAGCTTTACACCTATCTCATGCATCCTCTTTTCAAACTTGACCAGAGCTTCCATATCTTCACTGTCATAGGATTCTGTGATTTCAATTTCAAAATAAGAAGGATCTACCTGATATTTTCGGAACACTGCCTCTACTTTATTGGCAAACTCCGGATCTCCCAGATGTCTTCTGGAAAAATTGGATGAAATACGAACCGGTTTAATCCCCTTTTCTTCCCAGGATTTTATGTCCCTGCATACATGTTCCAAAACATAAAAATCCACTTTGGTAACCAGACCATTCTTTTCCAGAAAAGGAATGAACTCCATCGGTGGAATCACAGTCCCATTTTTATTCCATCTGACCAGTGCTTCTGCACCGCATAATATACACCTGTTTTCTTCTGAAATATTTACTTTCGGCTGATAGAAAACAACTAATTCTTCGTTTTCAATTGCTGCCGGTACACTTTCATCCAGCTGTTTCATTTTCAGCATCTGAATTTTCATGTCATCCGAGTACAGAATATAATCCGTGCTGCCTTCATTTTTTGCTAGTTTCAGTGCAATGCTGCTACTGTTCATTGCATCCGAAATCTGGTCACCATCCTTAATATAATAATAGCCCAGTCTGGTATCCATTTTTACAGGAATAGAAGACTCCGAACCGGGAAATTTCAAGTCCACCTGAAGCTTTTTCAGAAACCGCTGCAATTCTGCCTCTCTGTCGGCTTTTATCAGAATAAAGAAATTATCTCCGCCGATTCTGGCAATACATCCATCCTCCCCAACAAATCGTTTTATGGAATTTGCATATTCGAAGAATAACAGGTTTCCACCTCTTTCTCCATATTTACTGTTCAAAAGCTTCATGTTCTTGATATTCACGAAGTTGGCACAGAATGTACTAAAATTTCCCTCTGCTAATCGTTCCCACATATACCGATTCAGCATATTACCATTTGCAATACCGGTCAGTGAATCGGTAGTCTCGACTATTTCCAGTTCATGCATTACCCTTGCACGTCCATAAACCAGATAACCCAGCTTGGAAAGTACATAATAATCCTTTTCTGCTTCTTCCGTCCATAAAGAATTCTCTTTTCCGATATATGCTTCCATTCTGGCATAGCCACTCAGGGGCAGTTCAAATGTAAGTTCTTTTACAATATCGTCTTTGCCCGGAGCCTCACCATATAAAACGAATTCACGCTTACTTTTTATTCCCGAACCACTCATGTCGGCCTCAAAAACAATGACCTTCATATAACTTGTCCCGTATCTTTTTGCAAAAGCAGGAATAAATTGTTTCATGGTAACCATGACATGATCTGCGTCATAATCTTTATCCGAAATGCATTCCATGATGTGGTAAAATTCATCACTTACTAAAGCTTTCATTCCTGCTTCCTCCTTGCACATTTTGTTCTTACATATTATTTTTATATTTTAGCACATTTTTCCTGTTTGTGACTATATTCAATTGCATAAATTACAAAAATAATATGTAGATTATACAAGGAGTTCATTGGCTCTGGCCAGTGCATCATCGATATGGGCGCAGAAGTTTTCCGGGCCCACCTTTTCAACAAATCCATCTTTTTCCATGGTGCGATAAGGCTGTTCATTTACATGGGAAAGAACCAGCTGAACACCATCTTTTTTACATTCTTCATACAGCTGTTCCAGAGAATGCATGGCAGTTGCATCAAGAGCCGGAACCCCTCTCATTCTGATGACCAGAACTTTCGTAAATTTCTTTAAGGTAATCTCACTGATCCGGTCTGCTGCACCAAAGAACATCGGTCCACTGATTTCATATACTCTTACCTGCTGAGGAACAGTTCGAAGTTCAATATGATCCGGATCATTTTCATCTTCATAGTATTTCCAGCCACGTACTTCCGCTTCATCACTCATTCTCTTCATGAACAGGAAGCAGGCTGCAATCATACCAAACTCAATTGCCACAACCAGATCGAAGATAACCGTCAGAAGAAATGTCGCTACTAACACGAAAATATCGCTCTTTGGCGCTGTTTTGCAAAGACTGATAAAACTTCTATATCCACACATATTATAAGCCACCATGAAAAGAATGGCTGCAATGGTGGGCATGGGAATCAGTGCCGCATATGGCATCAGTACCACAAGTACCAGTACCAGCACCACCGAATGCACCATACCTGCGATGGGTGTCCGGCCGCCATTTTTAATATTGGTTGCAGTTCTGGCGATGGCACCTGTTGCAGGAATACCACCAAACAATGCAGAACCGATATTACCGATTCCCTGTGCAACAAGCTCCATATTGGATCTGTGTTTTGACCCAATCATACTGTCTGCCACAACACAGGACAATAAAGATTCAATCGCAGCAAGCACAGCAATGGTAAAACCATCTGAAATCTCTCCTGCCACAACAGAAAAACTAATCTTGGGAATATGTAAAGCAGGCAGGCTGCTGCTGATCGTATAAAGATCTCCGATAGTGTTGACCTTCATATGCAGCGCTTTGACCATAACAATGCCCACAATAACAGCAATGAGAGAACCCGGAATCTTTTCCGAAATCTTTGGCCAGACGACCAGTATCACCAGACAGACCATTCCCACCAGAAGAGCCTGGGTATTTATAGTTCCGATATATTTCACAAAGGCTTCCAGTTTTTCCATGGTTTCCACCGGTTTTACCCCTGCCTCATAGGTCAGCCCAAAGAAATCCTTCAGTTGTCCGATCAGAATCGTTACCGCAATACCGGCTGTGAATCCTGTTGTAATGGTATACGGAATAAACCGGATCAGGGTACCCAGACGGAAAATACCCATCAGAATCAGAAGAATACCTGCGATTATGGTAGCCACTATCAGCCCATCCATACCGTTTCTGGCTACAATCCCTGCAACAATGGTAGCAAATGCTGCAGTTGGTCCTGCAATCTGAACGCGGCTTCCACCGAAAAAGGAAATCAAAAAACCGGCAATAATGGCGGTGTAGATACCCTGCTCCGGCCCAACACCGGATGCCAGGGCAAGTGCAATGGAAAGTGGCAACGCTACAATTGCAACGATGATACCGGATATAATATCCTTGATGCACTGCTCTTTGGTATAGGTTTTCATCACACTAAACAGCTTTGGTTTCAGTTTATCTTTTGTCATTTTTTCATACTCCTCCTGTCATGGCTTTTTTTCAGGCCACATTTTTACTCCCCAGACACTATGCTATACTGCCCCAAATGCATTTATGATATAAACCCCAGAACGCTTACAATACTGGCCCCCACCAGCAGACCGATCACCACCAGCACTACCCCTGCTATGGCAACTGCTTTCCGGTCATGTTTTTCATATACCTCTTCACAGACCGGATCATAATACAAGTCAAAGGTTCCTCCCACCTGAAAAGAATTCTTACTGCTGGAATTGATATAACAGCGACGAATGTTTTCTTTTCCGTCTATTTCATATTTCACGATAGGATAATAGGTATATTTGGAACCTTTTAAAATCTTGGTTTCTTTGGAAATCTGTCTTTCATATACCTGAATAATTTCCCCACAGACTCTCTTCAGGTTTTTCTTTTTCAGAACAATATAATTTCCGATCAGGTTCCCGCCGCTGAGCAGGAAAATAGCAGCCAGACAGATTGCCGCCGGTACTTCTTTTCCCTGGTTTTCTTCCAGTGCCAATAGAATCAGAAATGCACCCATAAGCATCATAACAATGGGATGCAGGGTATGTTCCAGCTCACTCTCCACCGGATATGGTTTTGCATCCTTTTTTCCAATACACATCTTCATCTGCTGTCCCACTGCACACTGAGTCGGTGTTTTCAGTTCACAACGCTCTTTATGTCCACTGTCCGGACTTACATATTCTACTAACAGATTGTAATAATTGTATATTTCTCTTCCGTTTCCGTCCTTTTTCAGCACATGATTGCAGCTTACTACTTTTGCAGTCAGACAGCGCCCGAAAACATGAAATCTAAGCCATTCTCTTACCTGCCCGGATCCTACAAGAAACAGGATGATTCCCGGAATATACATAAATAATTTTGATAATTCTGACATCTTCTCTCCTTCCCAATTTCTCTCATTGAGAATTTTTCTTTTTTTTGATAAAATGAACCGGTAAATTACCGAAAACTTTTTCGAATTTTACGTAATAACATAAAAAAACTATAACAAATATAATAAAGGACACTTTATACTATGAAAACAAACACAACTTCTTCATGTAAAGCACTTTTTCTCGACCTGGACGGAACTTTGTTAAATAACCAGAAAGAAGTGACCCCCGGCAACCGCATAGCAATCGAAAAAGCTCTTGCTGCAGGCCATAAGGTCATCATCAGTACCGGACGTCCACTGGTCAGTGCCATTGATCAGGCAGAAAAGCTTGGGCTCACCACACCGGGATGCTATCTGATTGCCTTTAATGGATGCATTTTATATGACACTGCAAATAAAGAAATCATTTACAGTATTTCTATTCCCCTGGATCTTGTACAAAAGGTTTTTGCGGAGGCACGCAGGCGGGATGTTCATATTCAGACTTACAGTAATAACCGAGTTCTTGTAGAACCCTGTTTTGACGATCCGAAAGTGGAACGCTACTGTTATTTAACCAATATGAAATATGAAGTTTTACCGGATATATCTGATCTCACGGTTCCACCGGCAAAAATGCTGCTTGTAGACTATCACAACAAAACACCTCTGGACGATTTTTCCAAGTGGCTTGACAGCTGGGCATCCGACTGTCTGGACAACTTCTTCTCCTGCAATGAATACCTGGAAATCGTTCCAAAAGGTCTGAGCAAAGGAAAAGCACTTCTGCAAATGGCTGATCTTCTTCACATTCCTGTAGAAAATACCATTGCAGCCGGTGATGCCGCCAATGACTACACCATGCTGGAGGCAGCCCATCTGGGCATCTGTATGCAGAATGGCTCTGACGAATTAAAGGCTATTGCAGATTATGTTACTTCAGCAGACAATAACCATGACGGTGTTGCTGAAATCATCGAAAAGTTTATCTTGTAGGAACAATAATCACTTTGATACCATGCATCCTGAGCCGCTCTACGACTTCCTTATCCGCATAGTCATCTGTGATCAGGGTGCAGGAATCATAAGTACAGCTTCCATAATATGTTCCCCGGGAATCTCTGTCCTGTATCTTGGAATGGTCTGCCAGAATATAGAGTTCTTTTGTGGTATGACTGACCATCGCCTCATTGATCCCTATTTCCGTTGGGATATCATATCGAAATTCTCCACCATCATATACTGCAGCACATCCCAAAAATGTCTTATCTGCAGTCATGGTCAAAAGATTTCTCATGACATACTCTCCCACCATCACATTACTTTTCACTTCTCCACCGGTATAATGAATGGAAATTCCATCTGCATATTTTGTCCCGATACCCCAACAGTTATTGGTAATAACAGTAATCTTTTTATCTGTTACATAATTCAGCAGATTCAGTGCAGTTCTGCTTCCATTAATAAACAGAGTGTCTCCATTTTCCACCAGTTTGGAAGCATATTCTGAAATGCGGTCTCTACAGTATGCGATTCTTTCATCCTTTGTCACTACTGTATACGCCTTTTCCAGAGAAATAGCACCACCATGGGTACGGGCAAGAAATTTTTCCTGCTCTAAAAACTGCAGATCTCTTCGAACTGTCATCAGTGAAATCTGAAACTCTTTTGCGATTTCTTCTACTTTCACTTCTCCTTTTTCCCGAACCAGATTCAGGATATCCATCTGTCTTTTTTCTACAGCTTTTCGATTATTTTTCATATTAAGACCTTCTTCAAATTTATTATGATAAAAAAGAAATCAATTCTTTCATATCCCTGATTTGATGTATGTTCTGTTCCGGATCTTTCCCCTGGGGTCTGAACCATACTGCCTGCATTTCGGCATTTTGCGCCCCAAGCACATCTTTTTTCAGACTATCCCCTACAAAGAGACATTCTTCCGAAGCACAGCAGGCTTTTTTCAGGCAGAGATCAAAGAAAACCTTATCCGGCTTTTCTACACCTGCCTCTTCGCTGGAAACCATAAAATCTATATAGGAAAGCAGTTTAAGCCTGATCAGCTTTTCAAACTGCAGCGCTGCTGTCATATCAGTTCCGATTCCAATCCGGATATCTTTTTCTTTCAGGTAAGCCATCACCTCGTGGATTCCATCAGAGGGCCTTGCTTCTTCCAAAAGGGTATCCCAATAGATCCGATACATTTTAAACGCATGAGGCTGCAACGGCAGACCTTTGCTTTCCAGCATATTCTGATATCGGATCAGCCGGTTATGGGTTGCAGCCACATCACCCATCTGCCCCTTCAGCCGGCCCATTGTCTCTGCATGAAGCTTTGTAAACTCTTCTGCTGTCATATGCAGATTTTTTTCAGCATACTCCAAAAGTGCAGCAAAAGCCACTTTATGTGCATCATCATAACTGTAAAGTGTATTATCGATATCAAATATTACTGTTCTGATCATCTTTACTCCTTTTTATTGTACCACAAATTCTATCATAAAAGTCGCCGCCACCCGTAAAACGGGTGGCTCGGCTCGCTGGGTATAACCCCTTGG
>JBJENT010000265.1:0-5824 GCA_051880335.1 Lachnospiraceae bacterium | reverse complement strand
TTAAGTGCCATTGACAGTTTATTGACTGTTATAGGAATTGTGATTATTTTCTTATACGGAGTTTTTTCTGCCATGTCCTGTCCGACCTTTTATGCATTGGGGACTACAGGACCGGGAAGAATTATCAATATCATCTATGATGCGTTTCTTATGGTGACTTATATTCAGCTGTTCTATTTGACAGGCTGGATATACCGGAAGTGGGAAGGCTTTTGGAATAAGAAGACTCCAGAAAGCGATATAAATGAAAGTGACATAAATAAAAGCATGGCCTACATGGAGCCGTATGTTAGAGGTAAAATAGAGCTGGCACTGCAAAATGGTTGCTTTGTAGCGATTGTAAGCCTGATACTGATTATGATATGCTCCGGCAGTTTCCTGGATGTAACTACTATTACAGCATGTAAGGTCTGGATCAAAGGAGAAGCGAAACAGTACGATCTGGAATACAAGGAACGTCTGGCACAACTGGAAGATGAAACCATTTCTGATGTGGTCTTTGCACCTTATACCGTAGAACCTGATCTGGTATTCATTGCAGATGCGCTGGATGATCCGGAATTTGTAAACAATCGGGAGTGGGCAGACTTTTACGGAAAGAATAGTCTGATTGTGCGCCCATAGCCTTTTTGCTTGGCGGGAACGTACTCTGATTGGAATATGCAAATTCATCTTGAAAAGTAATCTTTATTATATGGAAGGTTGAAAGAAGTATTTTGAATAAACTTTGGCAACAGATAAAACTTCATAAAAAATGTCTGATTCTGCTGGCATTAGAGTTTTTGGTTTTTCTTTTCCTGCTTACGAGGCTTGGAAACAGTGGACAACAGTATGCCTTTTCTATGACAGAAGTGTCAAAAGATGGCAGTTATTATGTCAGCACAGAAGTTTCTCTTACGCCCGGCGTATATCAGCTCTTACTCAACTACCATGCAGACTCTGATATGACTAATGTGGTGGATATGGTTTCGGATTCCGCGCCATTTCAGAGCGTTCTTTCCAATACCACAGTTTTGTATGCAGGACAGAACCATACAGACTATGTATTCTGGGTGAATCGGCCGGTCTCTGATTTGAAAGTACAGGTCACATATGGTGGCCAGGGTATGCTGCAAGTACAGGACGGTTTGATCGTAAAGACCAATCTTCTGGAACGTCAGCACCTCATGTTATGGCTTGTTTTTGCCTGCATTTTAAATGGCATTTTATTCTTTTTCCAAAAGAAAGAGAAATCCGTGCGTAAAACGATATTGATGCTGGTTCTGATCATTATCGGTTCATCACTGCCGTTGTTTACCGATTATATGCTGACGGGGGCAGATATGACTTTTCATCTGCTTCGTATTGAAGGAATCAAAGATGCCCTTCTGTCGGGCCAGTTCCCGGTAAGGATGCATCCTAACTGGCTGCAGGGGCATGGATATGCTGCGGGGATTTTCTATTGCGACTTTTTCTTATATATTCCGGCCATCCTGCGAATTTTCGGGTTTACCGTTCAGGGAGCATATAAAAGCTACAAGCTGTTGGTCAACATTGCAACCTGCCTGGTAGCTTATGGCAGCTTTAAAAAGATGTTGAAGGATGACCGGCTGGCTATGTTGGGGAGTTTTCTGTATACCTTTCAGGTAATTCGCCTTATTTACATCTATGGTGTAGATGGTGTGGGGCAGTTTACTGCTATGATATTCTTCCCGTTGGTGGCATATGGATTCTATCGGATTTTTACCATGGACCCGGAGGACGCAGAATACAAATACAGCTTTATTCCGCTCTCGATTGGACTTTCCGGTATCATTTTAAGTCACGTGTTAAGTTGCGTGATGACCGCCTTTTTTGCCTTCCTTTTGTGTATTATCTGTATAAAAAAAGTTTTTAAACCGAAAATATTCTTAGAATTATGTAAGACGGTTTTTGCCTGTATTTTATTAAATGCCTGGTACCTGGTTCCGCTCCTGGACTATACAGTCAGTATGGATTTTGCGGTAACCAAGGGCGCTGCTACCATCAAACAGATACAAACCTGGGGAATGTATATACCCCAAATATTTGAAGCATTTCCATTGGGTGGACAATATAATGCCAGAAGCGGACATAATGGAATCGTAGGGGAAACTCCTTATGGAATAGGCGTTGGATTGGATATTGTCTTACTTTTTGCCATATATGTTATTTTTGTATGGAGAAAAAAACTGGGAAAATCCAGCAAAATATATTTGAGTTTTGGCATCCTTTCCATGGTAATGTCAACACTTTATTTCCCTTGGGACAGGATGGCAAAGGTATCAGGAATTATAAGACAACTGATTGCCACGTTACAGTTTCCTTATCGTATGCTTGTGGCTAGCTCGGTATTTCTGGTTATGGCAGCATTATTTATGCTTCAGGAGTTTAGGGGGAATATGGAACCTTCTGAAAAGAAAGGAGCTTCTCTGGCAGCTGTTGGTATGATTGCAGGAACTTTGATCACAATGGTATTTTTCTGCAATACGATGCTTACTGAGAGCAGTGGTCTGTTCCGGATTTACGATGAAACCTGCATGGGAAACAGCTATATTTCCGGCGGAGAATATGTTCTTCTGGATACCGATGTGGATAAACTGACCTATAAAATGCCGGTGTGTGGAGAAGGTGTGCAGGTGAATTCTTATTCCAAAGACGGATGTCATGTGGTGATGGATGTGGAGTTGGATGCTCTGACAGAAGAAACTGCTTTGCAGAGCACAGATTCTTACGTGGAACTGCCGCTTCTGTATTATAAAGGGTATCGCGCCATCGGTGAAGAGAATCAGCATCTGGATCTGGTATGTGGAGACAATAATGTAATCCGTGTACTCTTACCGGCAGGATATCATGGAAGCATCGATGTGGATTTTCAGGGATTCTGGTACTGGAGAGTTTCGGAAGTACTTTCTCTGGCAACATTGTTGGTGATTATAGCATTGGCAAGAAAATCCCGTCGTGGTATACTATTACAGAAATAAGCTGATAAGACATTACAAAATTTGCCATAGAGAATAATTTTAAATAAAACCATTAGGACTATGGCAGAATCTATAGTATAGAATGTCAAAATAAAGTGTCAAAAGCGATAGAAAGAGGAAAAATAGATGTTAAACAACAAGACGATTTTAATTACAGGTGGTACCGGAACCTTTGGAAAGGCATTTACTTCCTATGTACTGACCCATTATGAACCAAAGAAGATCATTATTTATTCCCGTGATGAATTCAAACAATTCATCATGGCAAATGAATACAAACAGTATGCAGACAAGCTGCGTTTCTTCATTGGGGATGTAAGAGATAAAGAACGTCTGCAGAGAGCTTTCGAAGGCGTGGATTATGTGATTCATGCGGCAGCCATGAAACAGGTGCCGGCCTGTGAGTACAATCCTAATGAAGCCATTAAGACCAATATCAATGGAGCACAGAATATCATTGACGCTGCATTGGATTCCGGGGTGAAAAAAGTGGTTGCATTATCCACAGACAAAGCAGTGAATCCGGTGAACTTATATGGTGGTACCAAGCTGGTGTCCGATAAACTGTTTATTGCAGCAAACGCATATGCAGGTCATAAAGATACCTGTTTTTCCATTGTTCGATATGGAAATGTGGCCGGAAGTCGTGGTTCTGTTATCCCGTTCTTTAAGAATATTTTGGACAATGGCGGTATAGAACTTCCGATTACAGACTACAGAATGACCCGTTTCTGGATCAGCATTACCCAGGGCGTTGAACTGGTAATTAAGGCTCTGCAGGAAGCAAATGGTGGGGAAACCTTTATTTCCAAGATCCCTTCTTTCAAGATAACCGATCTGGCACAGGCCATGCTGCCGGGATGTAAAATGCCGGAAGTAGGAATCCGTGAAGGAGAAAAACTTCATGAAATCATGGTAACCGTAGAGGATGCTCCAAATACCTATGAGTATGACAAGCATTTCATCATCTTCCCACAGATGACATGGAATGAAAAACAGAAACCAAATCCGGATGGACAAGGTAAGAGAGTACCGGATGGTTTCTCCTATAGCTCAGGCAACAATGCAGAGTGGCTTTCTGTTGAGGAAATCAAAGAACTGCTTAAGAATCTGGAATTAGAGCATTAATGAAATTGGTGCTTTGATGGAATTAGAACATGGATCAGAGTTGTTTACAACAGAGAAAGAATGACAAGGGTATGTAACTGCATACCCTTTAGCTTTCTAAATAGGTAAAACAGTATGGCTAAAATGTGGAATGCAACCATAAAAAGTGGTGTAGGGGTAAACCTGCAGGACGAGCAGGAAAAAAAGAATCCATTTCATATTCAGTGGAAAAAAGGACAGGTAGTGACCGGAATTTTGTTTGTGGTAGCGCTTGTGCTTTATTCGCTTTGCATGTTTCGGCTTTTTTATCTGCAGACATCTCATGCTTTTGCTGAAGATATTTATATGTCTGATATGAAAGCATACATGCAGACCATGCTTGGTCAGGAAAGTGGGTTTGATTTTCCGTACCCAATTTTCTTTTGGCTGGGTGAGTTCTTCCTCCATTTTACAGGTGTGGAAGTGGCAGCAGCCCTGGCAACCACGGTTTTGAACAGCCTTTGTGTTGTTTTAGTCTTTTATTATATGCAGAAATATTTGCAGAAATATTATGACGAACTTCGTTGTGGGGATTGGATGGGAATCCTGACCGTCGTGATCACTTTTTCCCTCTTTTTTATGTCCATGCTGTTCGCACCGGAAGGTGTATACCTGCCGGGAATGAAGCATAAGTATCTGGGTGTATTTTCACCCAATCCATATCATAACGCCACTTATATGGCAACCAGACCTTTTTCGGTGGTAGCATTTTTTATATTTGTCAGAATACTGGATTATTATGAAGAAAAGAGTAATTACGTAGATTTTGGACTATTTGGGCTGTTTCTCTTTTTGACCACCATGACAAAGCCGAGCTTTACTCTTGTATTTGTGTCTGCTGCAGGACTTGTGATGGCATTCCGGATCATAAAAAGTGTGCTGTATGATAAAAGCTGGAGAAATTTCCTGCCATCATTGCGACTGGGATTATTCTTTCTGCCTACTTTTTGTGCCCTTCTTTATCAATTCGGAGGGGTATTTGGAAAAAATTCTCTTGCTGGCGAAGAGGGAGGCATCGGATTTGGATTTGCATCGGTATGGAAAGTACATATGGACAACATTCCGCTGGCTATCGTGCTGGCACTGGCGTTTCCGGGACTTCTTCTTCTACTTAACCTGAAAGAGTTAAAGACCAATACATTGTATCGGTTCACCTGGTTTCAGCTGATCGTGAGTCTTTTGGAGATACTCCTTCTGTATGAAAAAGGTGATCGTTTTGTGCATATGAACTTCTCCTGGGGATATATGCATGGTATTTTCTTTGTTTTTATGGTCAGTTTGATCTTGCTGATACAAAATACTCTGTCCGGAAAGCAGAAATGGTATCTTCTGGTGGCGGAATGGCTGGCATATGGCTGGCATGTTTATTGTGGTATTATTTATTTTCTGTATATTTGGAGTGGGCAGTTTTATTACTGCTTCTAAATGAGAAGCAGAATGGGAAGTTGTGCGAAATAGACTTTGGGTGAAACAGAATTTGAGTGATAGGAAAAGGAAGATGGATAAGTCTGTAGAACAATCGCTGAACGAAAAAGAAAAATGGGATAAAATCGGTTATATTGGGATCAATCTGGGCATTCTTCTGTATGGAATTTCCATGGTCTATCTGTTTTATAAACAGACCCAGTGGGTAGATGGTTCCGTCTATGAGTCTGACCTGCCGGCCCATATCAATATGATCGTGGAGGATGGCTGGT
>JBJENT010000264.1:0-5841 GCA_051880335.1 Lachnospiraceae bacterium | reverse complement strand
CAATAAGAGACTTTTTGTTGTTGATGCATTCTGTGGTGCAAATGCTGATACAAGAATGGCTGTTCGTTTCATCATGGAAGTAGCTTGGCAGGCACACTTTGTAAAGAACATGTTCATCGTTCCTACAGAAGAAGAACTGAAAGACTTTGAACCGGATTTCGTTGTTTACAATGCATCCAAAGCAAAAGTTGAAAACTATGCAGAACTTGGTCTTAACTCTGAAACATGTGTAGCTTTCAATATCACAAGTCGTGAACAGGTTATCATCAATACATGGTACGGCGGAGAAATGAAAAAAGGTATGTTCTCTATGATGAACTACTACTTACCACTGAAAGGTATCGCTTCCATGCACTGTTCTGCAAACTGCGATATGGATGGTAAACACACAGCTGTATTCTTTGGTCTGTCCGGTACAGGTAAGACAACACTTTCTACCGATCCAAAGAGACGTCTGATCGGTGATGACGAACATGGCTGGGATGACAATGGCGTATTCAACTTTGAAGGTGGCTGCTACGCAAAAGTTATCGGTCTTGATAAAGAATCTGAACCTGATATCTACAATGCAATCAGAAGAGATGCTCTTCTTGAGAACGTTACTGTAGATGCAGAAGGCAAGATTGATTTTGATGATAAGAGCGTTACAGAAAACACACGTGTTTCTTATCCAATTTCTCATATTAACAATATTGCAGCAGAAGTTAACGGTATTTCTGCAGGTCCTGCAGCTGACAACGTAATCTTCTTATCAGCTGATGCTTTCGGAGTACTTCCTCCGGTATCTATTCTGACACCAGAACAGACACAGTACTACTTCCTGTCTGGTTTCACAGCAAAACTTGCTGGTACAGAACGTGGTATTACAGAGCCTACACCTACTTTCTCTGCATGCTTTGGTCAGGCATTCTTAGAGCTTCATCCTACAAAATACGGTGAAGAACTTGTTAAGAAGATGAATGCAAATGGCGCTAAAGCTTACCTGGTTAACACAGGATGGAATGGTACAGGTAAGAGAATCACAATTAAAGATACTCGTGGTATTATCGATGCTATCTTAAATGGTGATATCAAGACAGCTCCTACTAAGACAATTCCTATGTTCAATTTCGAAGTTCCTACAGAACTTCCGGGCGTTGATCCTGCTATTCTGGATCCTAGAGATACTTATGCAGATCCTACTGAATGGGAAACAAAAGCAAAAGATCTTGCTGCAAGATTCCAGAAGAACTTCGCTAAATATACAACAAATGATGCTGGTAAAGCACTGGTTGCTGCTGGTCCTCAGTTATAATTTAGTTTTTGACTTGATACTCAAGGGGTGCATGAAAATGCACCTCTTGTTTTGTGCCCATAATTCGACTATAATGAAACACGTTTGTTAATAATAAAGTTGAAATGAAATAATAGTAAAGATAGGATTTAGGGATTCTCATGAACAAAATGAAATGTTGGACTTTGCGTTACGCAACCATAAATGCTTTATACTTCGCTGCATTCTGCGGTATTCATATGTATGCTGCAGTCTATTTGCTGTCAAAAGGTTTTACCAATACACAAATTGGCATCATGCTGGCACTTGCCAATGTTTTATCTGTTATGATTCAGCCTGTGATAGCAGGATATATTGATAAACCGGGAAGATTGTCAAACAGAAATGTATCTATATTTTTAACCGGGTGTCTGATGGTGCTTTCTATCGTTTTGTATCTGGTAAGAGATCAAAAATGGGTTATCTTTTTGATCTATGCCTTTATTTATATGATTCAAATGGCATATCAACCGCTTATTATCGCAATGAATTTTGAATATGCTTCTCTTGGCTGTAAGATTAATTTCGGACTTTCCAGAGGGATGGGTTCCGCAGGATTTGCCCTTTTTTCCGCGTTGATAGGTAATGTGCTGGAAGCATATGGATTGCAGACATTGCATCTGGTAAATGCCATAGTACTTTTGTTTCTTTTGCTGTTTTTAGTGACTTTTACTGCACCGGAAAAAACAAAAGAAGTGGTGAAAAATGAGAATGTAACGCTACATAACAATTTCTTTGATTTTGCATCCCATTATCCGAAGTTTATGATTTTTCTGTTAGGAACCGTATGTCTGTTTTTTGCTCATAATATGATTAATGATTTTTTGATCCAGATCATCAGGCCACTTGGTGGGGCTGAAAAGGAACTGGGATATGCGGTTTCCCTGGCGGCAATACTGGAACTTCCAACCATGGCTTTTTTTGTAAATCTTACGAAGAAAATCAGCTGTCAGAAGATCCTGGTTATTTCCGGTATTTTCTTTACAATCAAAACAGCAATTTTGTTCTTCGCCATGAATATGGGATGGGTATATGTAAGCTCTGCCTGTCAGATGGCTGCATATGCTTTATTTATTCCGGGTTCTGCGTACTTTGTAAATCTGGTAATGGAGGAACTGGATCAGGTAAAAGGGCAGGCATATGTGAATTGCGCCATTACATTAGGCGGTGTTTTCAGTAATATTGTATGCGGTAAGGTTTTGGATGTTTTTGGATCAAAGGTGATGCTGGCAATTGGTTCCTGCGTTTGTGGCATTGGAGCATTTATTGTATATATTTCCATATTATCCGGTTGTAAAAAAATGAAAAATTGAATATAATAGAATTAACCTGAGATGTTCGATAATTCCTGTGTATTTGAACCTACATTTACTTTAAACGGGATTCCTATATTATCACATGGATGTCAGGCCTCCGGGCCATTTTATATGGTTTAAGCAGTGGAAGGCAGAAGTGTTGTTTGCGGTCACCCACCTGGCTTTGGCTAGGAGTCAATTTGCAGGAACCGACATTTTGGGGATAAAAAAAGCGGCGATAAGCCGCTTTTTTATTTTGCAAAATGCCGGGGCGAAAAAGTGTCGTAAGAGACTCTTTTTTATTCATAGGAATGATTTAAAGTATAGATGAATAGGATGGATTATGAGTAAAAAAAGTAAAACCATCCTTTTTATAATTGGATACATGATTGCCATTTCTTTATGGATCAGATTCTGTTTTAGCAGGTTGCCTTTAGAAGGACAGGACATTTCTTCCGGTATTCATGGCACAGATTCCGGATTCCAGATTGACTACGAAAGAGATGGAAATAAGGGAGAGAGTGCTCAGGAGTCTGATAGTAACAACAAGACAGATAAGAAGGAAAACAGCAGATTGGAAAACACGGAAGACTATAACAGGAAAGATAGTAAAGATAAAAACGATGATGACAGTTATCCGATGGATGATTCTGAAAGAACAAAAGAAATTTCTCAAAAGGAAGCGGATGAAACAGATTCTCTATATGGTGATTTTGACAGCACAAAACATGATGATATGATTCGGATTTTGATAAAGGCTGATAATGGCAGTATTTTTCATGATCATATCATCTTAAAATATGATAATGAGGAATTACCCATAGAAAAGAATGCCTCTTTTTTCTCGAAATCAAACAGAATTCGAATCCGGCTCTTTGATTATCAGAAAAATCAGGAAATGAATGAAAGACAGGATATCATGATATGCAGTGTTACCAGAAATGGAGAACATCCCTGCTATACGGGATGTTTTGAGATTTACAAACAGGAGGAAGGGTTGATTTTGATCAATGAAACTTCTATGGAAAACTATGTAAAAGGTGTACTGCCCGGGGAGATGCCTTCTTCTTATCCATCTGAAGCATTAAAAGCCCAGGCAATATGCGCCAGAACCTATGCCTGTATGAAAGAAGAAAATCTATGTTATCCCCAATATCAGGCTGAGGTAGATGACAGTACTTCATGTCAGGTTTATGGGTATCAGATCGGTACTGCCCGGACAGACCTGGCTGTAGATGAAACAAAAGGTATGATATTATTTCGCCCAAATGAAGGATTGGAACGTTGTTATTATTATTCCACATCCTGCGGCGTTTCAGTTCCGGAAAAGGTGTGGCATGGTGGCGAAGATGAGGAAACGATCTGCATCCGTAAAAGTGATGATCAGATTCAGGAAATGAATCAGAATTTTGATGATTATATATCACAAAAGCATGAGAGTCATTTGGAGAAAGACGAGCCTTTTTACCGGTGGAGTTATACCGTGGAGAAATATGATAAAAGTATATTGATGAAACGAATCAAAGAACGATACAACGTTAATGGCAAACTGATTCAGACAACAAATGATATGAAACTGGATAAAACAGGTAAAATAAAAACAATGAGAATTGCGGAACGCATCAATAGCAGTATTGCTGATTGTCTGGAAGTGATATGTGAAAAAGGTTCTATCTATATCTGGGGAGAATACAATATACGATATGTTCTGGCTCAGGGTGGAGATGCAAAACTGCAGGATGGAAGAGACTATGAAATACAGAATATACTTCCCAGTGCATTTATTTCGTTACAGTCTGTTTGTAATAATAAGGGAAATATGCTAGGATATTCCATAATCGGTGGTGGTTTTGGACATGGTGTGGGAATGTCGCAAAATGGAGCAAAATATATGGCGCAGGCCGGAAATATATATGAAGAGATTTTAAAAACATATTATTCCGGATGCGTCTTGGAGAATTTAGATGATTTATAAAACCTATAAAGTCCTGTATGATTTTAAAGAAAAAATGAATGAAAAGAATATCAGTTCCTATGCGGCGAGTACTGCATTCTTTCTGTTTGTTTCCATGATTCCGATTTTTGCTCTGATCTGCACTGTGATTAGTTTTACCAGTCTGTCTGAAGAGGATTTCGTTTCCTTAATTATGGAGATGTCTCCCGGTGTTGTGGGGACTTTTTTTGCTTCTTTGATGGAAGATATTTATGCACAGTCTGCCGGAGCGATTTCCATTGCAATTGTGGTTACCATCTGGTCTGCCGGAAAAGGCATGATGGCACTTATGAGAGGATTAAATGTTATAAACGGAGTGCAGGAAAATCGTGGTTATTTTATTACAAGAGGAATATCGGGAGTATATACGGTTATTATGATACTTTCCGTATCGATCACCTTACTATTTATGGGTTTTGGTAAGGAGATATTCGGCCTGTTTATGAAAACCTTTCCCAGTGCTGAACACATTTTTGAAAAGATATCTTATTTCAGATTTTTATTTTTCTGGATTATCCTTTCTTTGTTTTTTGCCTTGATTTATACTTATGTACCCAATAAGAAGATGAGATTTCGAATGCAGATTCCCGGTGCAGTATTCAGTTCTATCGTCTGGACCATTTTTTCATGGGGATTTTCTGTTTATATTCATTTCTTTGGAGGATTTGGCGGATATGGTTCTCTTACTACTGTAGTCATTGTTCTATTGTGGCTGTATTTTATGATTTATTTCATTTTGGTGGGAGCACATATTAATCGGTACTTTGGACCGGTATATCATTATTTTGGGAAAGAAAAGAATAAGGCTTGAAAAATTTGATGTTTTGTTCTAATATAAAACATGCGGTTCAGGTTTCTTGCCTGAACCACATGTGCTAGAATGGCGCAGTTGGTAGCGCAACTGATTCGTAATCAGTAGGTCGAGGGTTCGAGTCCCTTTTCTAGCTGGAAAGCTGTTGCTTTAGCGAATTTTAATTCGTGAAGTAGCAGCTTTTTTGGACTTCGTATTCGTTATACCAACATCTTATTTCTGAGGATATCTTACACGGGTCCTCTTTTTTTGTATCTGTGTTCCAGAATCTGAAGGACAGAATAAAGAACCACAGCAATAAGACATAAAATGAACATGGATGTGATGACCATGGACATTTTAAAGACCTGGCTGCCATAAATGATCAGGTATCCCAGACCCTTTCTTGCAGCCAGAAATTCACCGATAATGACACCTACCAGAGCCAGAC
>JBJENT010000263.1:0-5889 GCA_051880335.1 Lachnospiraceae bacterium | reverse complement strand
CTGCCTGAGGATTGGATAATCCAAGAGAAGCCAGAAAGGAATTACACTGGGAACAGGAAAGATCATAGTAATGGATATAAAAGTCCATAAGTGCACATAAACAAAGGGAGAGCTCCCGGGACATTCTTTCTTCAAAGTAGGAGGTCTCGGAGTACATGGAAGCATAATCATAAGATTTTAGCTCGACAAAATAGGCCCAGCCTTCTGCATAACCTTCATAATTCAGGATGCTTCGAATGGGATTCCGGACAGGGTATAAACCGGATTTCTGTGCATAAACCGTCTGATACAAATGGCCCGGAAAACCTTCGTGGGCCAATGTGGTAAACAGGGAAATACCATTCATTCCGGAGGTTGGATTGATATAAATAACATGCTTTCGGTATTCATCAATGGGAGGAGTCAGATAAAATGCCGGAGCTGCTTTGTCTGCCAGGGTGGAGGAAATGGACTTGATGCTGCAATGCAGGGAAGAATCCATCCGCTTTGACGGTGGCAGCAGGGAATTGGAAATCGGAAGCGAGGGAAAATCCTCTTCAATACATTTTTCCAACAGTTCCAACATCTCTGCAGCAGACAGTTTTTCCAGAGGAACTTCCTTCGATACGTTCAGGCTTTCCTTTGGAATAGATTCCTTTTGTCCGGAAAGTTTTAATTCTGTGACAAGAGACTGGAAACGATCAAAAAGCAGCTCTCCAATCTGATCCGGCTCTCTATAAGAGCCAGTAACATCTTTGATCAGAAGGCAATAGTATTCTCTTCCATCCGGAAAATGTGCCAGTCCTCTTGCTTCGGCCGGTGACCACTTTGATCCGGCAAGTGTATTCATTTCTTCCGACAGACTCAGATAAACAGGAAGTACTTCCGAAAGAAGTATTTCTTTATTTTTTTCTCCATAGTCTACGATTTCTTCATCGGAGAGGCTTCTGGGTTTGTGCTCCTGCAGTTGGGACAGGCGCTCCTCAAAGGAGGTGACCAGAAAGTGGCTGCCATTTCGGATGCTTTCCTCCGAAAGAAAAGCAAGGCACTGTCCCGCTACAGTATTGGAAGAGTTTTTTGACATAAAAAGCCCGGCAGCAGCTTTTTCTTTTTCATACTGCAATAATCCGCTGAAATAGGAGTCCATCTGCGATAATAAAGAGAGATAGTTTTCTACATCTTTTTTGCTTTCGAAATGGTATTCTGATAAAAGAATGGGCAGATTCTGATGCATTCCCGAGGATGGCGAAAGGGGCTCATCGAAATAGGCATATTGATTTTTGGCTTTTTGCAATGCAAGCTTCCGGGACAGCAGGTGATAAATATACTGATTGGAATCGGACAGTCTTTCCGGAGAGACAGATTCCAGATAGTCTAAGCGGGCATCCAGAAGCAGGGAAGCATTTTCATTTGAATTTGGGGTATAAACCGGCAGAACCGGTTCCTCCTGAAACACACCATATTTCCAGGGCTGATCCAGAGTGTAGTGCAGATTGATGGTATTGCATTGTAAATCCTGGCGAAATATTTTTCGACAGAAATGATCGAAACAGAGGTTCTCTCTGGAATACAGCAAAAAGCAGAAAAAAAGGAGTAACAGGAAAAGGAAAGGATAGATCAGGCGACGTTTCTGATGCAAAGAAGGAAGTTTCATAGGATACGGATTCCATGATTTTTTTAAAGTATATGCATCACCAAATTTGTTTTAGCACTACAGATTGACAATGAATAAACCCCTGTGATAAGGTTAAAAGTAGACTTTCTTTTAGATTAATAAAAGTGGAGGAGCTTATGAATAAAGGAAAATATTATATGACAACAGCCATAGCTTATACATCCGGTAAACCCCATATCGGCAACAGCTATGAGATCGTTCTGGCAGACAGTATCGCCAGATTTAAAAGAAAAGACGGATACGATGTTTTCTTCCAGACCGGAACAGACGAACATGGGCAGAAAATCGAATTGAAAGCACAGGAAGCAGGAGTTACACCAAAGCAGTTTGTAGATAAAGTTGCCGGTGAGATCAAAGATATCTGTGATTCCTTAAATACCTCTTATGATAAATTTATCCGTACAACAGATGATTATCATGAAAAACAGGTACAGAAGATCTTTAAGAAACTGTATGACAAGGGTGATATTTATAAAGGTGCCTATGAAGGTATGTACTGTACACCCTGTGAATCCTTCTGGACAGAGTCCCAGCTGGTAGACGGAAAATGCCCGGACTGTGGCAGGGAATGTAAGCCGGCAAAGGAAGAAGCATATTTCTTTAAAATGAGCAAATATGCAGACCGACTGATTGAGCATATCAATACCCATCCTGAGTTTATCCAGCCCGTATCCCGTAAAAACGAGATGATGAACAATTTCTTATTACCGGGACTTCAGGATCTTTGCGTATCCAGAACCTCCTTCAAATGGGGTATTCCGGTTGATTTTGATGATAAGCATGTAGTATATGTGTGGCTGGACGCTTTGACAAACTATATTACCGGTATCGGTTACGATGCAGAGGGAAATTCTACCGAGCAGTATCAGAAGCTGTGGCCGGCAGATCTCCATCTGATCGGAAAAGATATCATTCGTTTCCATACGATTTACTGGCCGATTTTCCTGATGGCATTGGATGAGCCTCTGCCGAAGCAGGTATTTGGTCATCCATGGCTGCTGCAGGGTGATGGAAAAATGAGTAAATCCAAAGGAAATGTAATCTATGCAGAGGATCTGATCCGTTTCTTTGGTGTGGACGCAGTGCGTTATTTTGTTCTGCATGAGATGCCGTTTGAAAATGATGGTGTGATCAGCTGGGATCTGATGATCGAAAGATTTAACTCCGATCTGGCAAATACACTGGGAAATCTGGTAAATCGTACGGTTTCCATGAGTAATAAATACTTTGGCGGTGTGATCGAAAATAAAAATGTTACGGAAGGACCGAAATCTGAACAGGGCTTAACTGCTGCAGAAGTGGATGCAGATCTGAAGGCAGTTCTTGCAGCCGCTTATGGAAAGGTTTCCGGCAAGATGGACAGCCTCCGTGTGGCAGATGCCATTACCGAAATTTTCGCAGTATTTAAACGCTGCAATAAATACATTGATGAGACTATGCCATGGGCACTTGCAAAGGATGAAGCATTAAAAGACCGTTTAAATACAGTACTTTATAATCTTTTAAATGGCATTTTGGTAGGTGCAAGCCTTCTGGAACCATATATGCCGGAAACTGCCCAGAAAATCGCAAAGCAGGTAAATGCGCAGCTGTATACTTTTGATGATCTGGCATCCGGAGATGTGGAAAAAATCAGCACCTTATATCCTTCCGGAAACAAAGTGGTGGAAACACCGGAAATTCTGTTTGCCCGTTTAAAGGCAGAGGAAGTGATGGAACAGGTAGAGGCCATGTTTGCAGAACGCCGGGGGGCTGCAGAAGCAGCTGCTGCGACGGAACAGGAGGCTGCGACAGAAGAGGGAATTGATATCGAAGCAAAAGAAGAGATCACCTATGATGATTTTGATAAATGCCAGTTCCAGGTAGGGGAAATCATCGATTGTAAAGAAGTTCCAAAATCCAAAAAGCTTCTTTGTTCCCAGGTGAAGATCGGCAGCCAGGTAAAACAGATTCTTTCCGGTATTAAACAGTATTACAGTGCAGAAGAAATGGTCGGAAAGAAAGTTATGGTTCTGGTAAATCTGAAGCCAAGACAGCTTGCCGGAATGACCTCCGAAGGTATGCTGTTATGCGCAGAAGATGCAGAAGGCAATCTGGCACTTATGACACCGGAAAAAGAAATGCCTTCAGGGGCAGAAATCTGCTGATGTTGTATTAGTTTGTATATGAAGGAGACCTTGGATGAAGAAATTTTATAGTGCAGTATTATTTGCTCTGTTATTTCTCCTGGCGTCCATGACAGTAATGGCAAAAACCGGAGATAAAAAAGTGGTGGCGCTGGGCGCGGACCTGACAGCAGAGCAGCGGGCAGTAGTGCTTGAATATATGGGACTGGACGAAGCGGCGTTAAATGATTGTATTGTGATTTCCATAACAAATGATATGGAGCACGAATATCTGGATTCCTATATGAGCTCTTCTGTAATTGGGACAAAATCCTTATCCAGCGTGCTTCTTGAGCCGGCAGAAAGCGGAAATGGTGTGCTTGTGAGCACTCATAATATCAATTACTGTACCACCGGTATGTATCGGAATGCTTTATTGACAGCAGGTCTGGAAGACACCAATGTAACGGTGGTGGGCCCCACACCGATTTCCGGTACCGCAGCACTGATTGGTGCCATCAAAGGTTATGAAGAAATGTCCGGAAAAGATATTCCGGACAGTACATTGGATACGGCACTGGATGAGCTTATCACCATGGGTGAGATTGCAGATGCATCCGGTCACTCTGATGAAATAGAGGAACTGATTGCCTATATCAAAGGAAAACTGGCAAACGGAGAATTGCAGACTGAAGAGGATATTCGAGAGGCTATTCAGGATGCACAGGACAAATTTGGAGTGACCCTTACGGATGAAGAAGTTCAGAGAATTCTGGATGTCATGAATAAGATCAGTAAGCTTGGGCTTAATCTGGATTCTTTGCTGGACCAGGCATCCGATCTCTATGATGAATTCGGAATGGACATTCTGGACAATCCGGATCAGGCAATTACTTATGTGATTAAAAAGAAAGTGACGGAGTTTTTTACAGGAGTGAAAGACGGAATCGTAGCTTTCTTTAAAGGACTGTTTTCATAAACAGGAAGGATACGATGGAGTATGGCTTCGGAAATTGAAATCGTAAAGGCAAGTATTTATGATTGGGACAATGTAATCGACCTGGCATGGCGGACTTTCCTTAAGTTCGAGGCAGCTGAGTACGGAGCAGAGGGCATAAAAAGTTTTCGGGATTTCCTGGCAGCCCCCATGCTGAAACGGATGTTTATACTGGGGGATTATGTAGTATTTGCTGCAAAAGACGGAGAAAAATATGCGGGAATGATTTCTTTGAGAAATAAGAAGCATATTTCCCTGCTTTTTGTGGAAGAAGCTTATCACCGCAAAGGGATCGGAAGAAAATTGATTCTGGAAGCGGAAAAATACATCCGATCCGAATATGGCGAAGAGGCGATGACAGTTAATGCGGCTCCTTATGCAGTGGAGTTTTACCATAAACTTCGGTTTGTGGATGTGGCACCACAGCTGTCTGCAGAAGGGATTACTTATACTCCTATGGAAAGGGTGTTTGGATAGGCAATCCGATAAGATTGCATAGAATTGTATAAATTGTATAGAAAAAAGCGGTTCCTTTGTACAAGCTGTCAAGGCAAAAGGGAAACCGCTTTTTTTATGGTCATATCGTCAAAGGAAATTCGAAATAATTGTGAAAAGATGGTATGGAGAAAAAGAAAAGAGTTCTATATACTAAACGTAATGAGTACATAAAATCCCTTATGGGTAGTTATTAGGAGGAAAAAATGTCAAGCTTATCATTAAAAAACATTTGTAAAGTATATCCTAATGGTTTTGAAGCTGTTAAGGATTTTAACCTTGAAATTGAAGACAAAGAGTTCATTATCTTTGTAGGTCCATCCGGATGTGGTAAATCTACTACACTTCGTATGATTGCAGGTCTGGAAGACATTTCTTCCGGTGATCTGATGATCGACGGAAAGAGAATGAATGACGTTGAGCCAAAGGACAGAGATATCGCCATGGTATTCCAGAACTATGCTCTGTATCCTCATATGACAGTATATGACAATATGGCATTCAGCTTAAAGCTGAAAAAGGTTCCGAAGGACGAAATCGATAAAAAAGTACGTGAAGCTGCAAGAATTCTGGATCTGGAAAAACTTCTTGATCGTAAACCAAAAGCTCTTTCCGGTGGTCAGAGACAGCGTGTAGCT
>JBJENT010000262.1:0-27322 GCA_051880335.1 Lachnospiraceae bacterium | reverse complement strand
TGGATTTACCTGCACCATTTTCTCCAAGGAGTGCATGAACTTCTCCAGCCTTCAGCTGGAAATCGACATTCTGAAGCGCTTTTACACCAGGGAAAGATTTGTTAATATTCTTCATCTCAAGTAAGTATTGTTCACTCACTAATCTTCACCACCTGTCTCATAATTGAAAATCGCCCTTTGGCGACTTTCATCAGATAAAAGCATATCTGATGAAAAAGGCTTTGCCCCGCTTCAGGAGCAAAGCCTTCTGGTCATATGTAATCCTTTAGGTTTTGGATAGAATTACTGCCAACCATCTGTACCATAATCATCAACGTTGTCAGCTGTGATCAGGAATGTTTCGATTGGAATAAATTCTTCAACTGTTTCGCCGTTTAACCAAGCATATGCTGTTTCTGCAATTGTTTTACCAATGGTAACTGGAGACTGTGCGCCTGTACCTGTTACGCATGTACCTTCTTTGATGGATTTCTTGATATCAGGAGAACCGTCAACACCGTAGATGAGTGGTGTAACACCTGCTGCATCACAAGCTGCGTATGCACCAAGAGCTGTAGGATCATTACCACCGAAGATAGCAACTACGTCTGGATGAGCTGTTAAAAGGTCAGTAGCTTTTTCGTTACCAAGCTGCTGGTTACCCATACAATCCTGCTGGCCAACTACTGTAAAGCCTTTGCCTTCGATTGCATCTAAGAAACCATTTGTTCTATCTGTTACAGACTGCATTGTAGGAGAGTCAAGAACGAGGATGTCGCCACCGTCTGGGCATCTCTTAACAAGGTCTTCACCACAAACGAAACCAGCGTTGTAGTTATCGGAACCTGCGTAAGAAACAAGGTAGCTCATATCACCAACCTGTGTATCGAAACCGAACATAGGGATGTCAGCGTCTTTTAACATATCAAGAGCTGGGATGATACCATCAGCATCTACAGGGTTAACGAACATTACGTCGATACCTCTGGAGATAAGGTCTTCAACCTGGTCAATCTGTGTATTGGAGTCATTACCTGGGTCAACAGAGATCAGTGTATCGCCATTAGCTTCAACAACTTCTCTGATTGCACCTTCCAGTGCTACGAAGAATGGGTTTGTACCATCCATACATGTGTAACCAAATACTCTTCCGCCTTCAGCTGCTGCTGGAGCTTCTGCTGCTTCTTCAGCTGCCGGAGCTTCTGCTTCTGCCTCTGCTGCCGGAGCTTCTGCTGCTGCAGGAGCTTCTTCTGCTTTGCTGCCACAACCAACTAACATGGTTGCAACCATTGCTGTACATACAAGTACGCTTAAAAGTTTTTTCATTTCAGTTTCCTCCCTGAATTTTTTATTGTAATCACATCATATCCAATTCTTTCCAGAGTCGAAACTGTACTTTGTAATGAAATCATCATGACATTTGTCACATTGTACGCAGTCAAATGTCATAATGTTTTTTCCCTGCATTTCATGTGGTTCAGGTGCCATTTTCTATACTCATTCAATACGCTATCGTCATGATTTCTTCCCTGCATTCAGCAGAGGTCTGGCTACTGTAACATTGAAAAACTCAATCAAAGGGCCCATGAAAAATGCAGTAATAATGGTTCCTATGCCGGCTACGGTTGGAACCTCACCCCAGATACCGCCACCGATCAGGAAAATCGTGACTCCCAGTACCACACAGATCAGATCGCAGGTGATTCTCACATACTGGAACTTTCCAAGTTTCCATTTGCTGGAAAAAATAATGGCAATGGAATCATAAGGCGATACACCAAGGTTTGCTGTCATATAAAGCGCCGACGAAAAACACATTACCACAATACCGATGATCAGGCAGATTACCCGAATAAGCATACTGGGATCTACTAACACCGTCTGAAGGAATTCATAGGTATACTGGGTAATATATCCCAGCAGGAAAAGATTAATAAATGTAGCAAGACCGATATTGCGTCTGTACACAATCAACGTAAATATCAGCAGGAAAGCATTTACAATCACGTAAAGTGTTCCAAACTCAATGGGTATCAGCTGATCCATACCACTCATAAAAGACTGGAACGGGTCCACTCCCAGTGCAGCGATCTTAAAAAAGCCCACTGCAATGGCACAAATGATAACACCGAAAAGTGACATGATAATTCTTCTCTTTTGCATAAACAAAATCTCCTTTATATTTCCATAACAGTATTTCCACTACTGTTTTCCGCCACTGTTTTTCCACTACTTTACTTCCGCAAATGTGTCTCCACCACGGTTCTCATTGATTTTACATGAGTAACCGCACTTTTGCAACAAGCCATTTTCACCACTGTATTTCCGATATTTTTATCACCGTATCTCCTAAAAAGACCAAACATTTATCTTGTTTACTGCTTAATATAATTTAAAAAATGTTAGGCAGTAGCACTTTTTAGGTTCACGAGAAAATGCCCCTTTTTGTTACTGCTGTTAGCTACAAATTTTTCGTATAAGCAGTAATTCAATCTGTAAACTATCAAATATAGCTTTTTCTTCAAAAAAACGCGGCGCATTTTACCGTCAGCATGTCTAAAACAAGAATGCAAGCAGTAAGCTAGCCAAATCAAGCCTAAACTTCAATTAAAATAAATTTTCATGGATAAAAACATTACTGCTTCATATCCCAAAATAAGATTAGAAGCAGTAATATCAGTTTACAGGCCATATCATAGGTCATCACAAGTCAGACTCTCAAATTCACATCTCAAGCTCACATCTCAAGTTCTCATCTCAAGCTCTCATTTTCCAAATCGTTATATGAAATTCTAAATATTTTCCATATGTTCTCTTCTTAAAATGGCCAATGTCTCTTCAAATTCTTCCAGTGCCTGCAGGCCGGCTTCTCTCACGCTATAGATACCTTTTTTCTCATGCTCAAACCATCCGTAATAATTGTCGTATAATATGGAAGTAGTCTTCTCCACACGGGACAATTCTTTGATTTGTTTTGTAGCTGCCTGGCCCCCCAGCTCCATGAGGGCATCCAGTACTAACAGCGCATCCTCTCGGTATCCGGTGATCAACTTTGTCCGGTGAACGCCGCCTGTATTACTTTTCACTTTTCTGCGTCTGAATTCCTTTTCCAGACTTTCTTTCTTTTTTCCATTGCGCTGCTGATACATGCTAAGTTCCGAAACTTCCGGTTCACTGACGATTTCTACTGTCCCGGTTCTTTTGGAAACTGCAATGAGGCCAATTCCTAATCGTTTCAGTAAATAGATTTTGTTTTGAAAGGACCTGGAAAACAAATCCTTGGGACGATAGATACCTATAAAAACAATATCTGTGATTTTCTGACGAAGCGCCGCCTGGATCACTGCTTTAAAATCCAGTCTGACTTTCAACTCCACAGCAACACTTTTGTCTTCCTTTTCCATGTAAAGGTCAATGTCTTCCACCTCACCGTCACAGACATATCCGTACTGTTCAAAGTATTCTTTTATGGGCCCAAACAAATCCTTCTCCATGGATGATCCTTTCTTATCCATCAGGCAGCTAATTACTTACTTTTCCTCTCTGCTCCATCCGGTAACTAATCCCCTGCTTTCTCTTTCGTTTTGCGAATACACTCTGTCACATCAAACAAGCCATCCCGATTGCAATATACAAGCAATTGTCTGATACAATTTTTCTTAAATCTTGCCTGGGCATTTCCTTCCGGATACAATTTCACCAGATCATATCCGATATCTCTGATTGCGATCATAAAAGAAATATAATGGGATTTGCTCATTTCATGATTTATGGTAACGAAATATTCATCTTCCACCAATTCGGCTTTTGCAATGTGTTCTATATCTTTATGTTCTGTATCTTTATGTTCTGCGACCTTATGTTCTGCATCTTTATACTCTATATCTACTTTTTCTGCTTCTAATGGTGGAAGCACGATGCCGCAGCAGCTGATCACCGTATCTCCTGTACTGCAAATCACATTTCCGCAGATTGGACATACATAGATTTTCATTCTTCTCATGTTGAAACTGCGGTTGGTGTTCATGACGTTATCGCCTGACATCAGCTCAATCACAGAAATCCCAAGCGCATCTGCCAGTGGCTCAATCAACGTGATGTCCGGATACCCTTTCCCGGTTTCCCATTTTGATACTGTCTTATCACTGATACATAGCTTCTCAGCCAGATCGGCCTGGGTCATTTTTCTTTCTTCGCGGAGCTTTTTCACCATGGCTCCTGTTACATATTGATTCATGTTTTTCTCTCCTTTGCATCATGGTTGGGTATGCATATCCCTTCTGCTTTAGACTAACAATCCTCTTTGCAGCCCGCAACCTACGCAAAGTAGAATCACGTAACGTCATCATACAAAAATCCATGACCAAAGTTCCTGCCCCAATTATAAAACCATGACCAAAGTTCCTGCCCCGATTAGAAGACATCCGATCACGGATTTTGCTGTAAATTCTTCATGCAAAAAGACAAATGCCAGAACCAGTGTAATAATAACACTCAGTTTATCAATTGGCACCACCTTGGAAACTTCACCCAACTGCAGGGCTTTATAATAGCATAACCATGATGCTCCGGTAGCAAGCCCCGATAAGATCAGGAATATCCAGCATTTCCTGCTGATTTCACCAAGACCGGTCTGGGCATTTGTAAGAAATACCATAACCCAGGCCATCACTACTACGACCATAGTCCTGATCGCAGTCGCAAGATTGGAATTCACTCCATCAATTCCTATTTTTGCCAGTATGGAAGTCAGTGCGGCAAACACCGCCGATAATAATGCAAATATAAACCACATATTCTTTTTCTCTTTTCGTAATTATTTCTGTACTATTTTTTCTGTACGTTTCTTCTGCTATATTATACCAATCCTTTTATTTACACAAATGAAAAATTCCCGGCTTCCCGGGAATTTTTCATATCCTTTTTATAAGACAATTGTACTTATGGTACAAAAACAATAGTCATTTGAACCACTTTCCCGTTCTCAATACGGATCGTGGTATTATAGCAGCTCATAAAGAGGTCCTTTTCCTTTGCGTAGTCTGCAAACTTATTTACCGGAACAACAGTCCCATCCGGATTTTCCCAGTCTGAAGTATCCTGAATCAGGCAGTTATCATCAAATACCAGATAGGTCATACCATAATCTTTGTAGGTTGCTGTATCGTTATAGCCTCGAGCCACATAACAATTCTCGCTTTCCATTGGTGCAAAATCCACTCCATCTGCATCCAGACCGCCATTTACACAGATCAAATCATCCTTCTGCTCGATTTCCTTTACCCGGATCAGATCGTCATTCACTATAATGCCATCTCCCACTTCCAGTGTATTCATGTCTACAATATCGTAAACCTCTTTCTGGTAAATCTCCATGCTGGCACTTACTTCATTCCCATCAGAATAAATATTTTCCGGTTCCAGATCTATCTGATACATTCCATCCGGCAGCGCATAAACATCAAAATCTCCAATCTGGGGCGCAACGGTCTTTCCGGTTATCACAGGATCCAGTTCGCCCATGCGAAGTTTTTCTGCCTGTGCATAGTTTATTTTATGATATTTTATTTCCAAAGGTTTTTTATCGGATAAAACTGCTTTATAAAAGTCATCATAATCCGACTGGGAATACTGAAAGCCTCCGGTATATTGGTCCCGATAGGTAATATCGTAAACGACTCCGGCCTGTTCTTTATCCACGTCATCCGGATATGGCTCACCCTGATAGCCGGTTGCACTGACCGCTTTATTCCAACTGTCTACCTGGCCGGTTACATTGTATTGATCTGCGGATGCATCATATTCATATATGGTATAGGGCCACATTTCACCATATCCCTGATTGTGGGACCAATCCGCTGTGGCGAATCCACCGGTGCGGTAAACAATACCGGGGAACTCACTTATTTCCAAATGAAATGCATCTTCTTCGGGAAGATACTGGTACACATATTCCACCATTCCGGCCATACACTGATTGGACCAGACGATTACCAGTTCCTTGACACCATCCTCATCTACATCTGCTACTGCGAAGGTATTTTTATCGATTTCATAGTCCCAGCCCTCTTCTACAGGTGCCTCCTGTCCATCGGGTAATACATGCTCATCAATTATTTTCATAATTGCATTGGCGTATGCTTCGTTATATACACTTTCCGCCAGGACATCCTCTGCTTCTCCCTCTTCTCCTGTTTCATCTGCCGGTTCTTCTTCCGGGATATCTTCCACTTCCACAATACGAAGCTGGTCTTCCGGCGTTTCCGACGGCTGATCCTTTTCACCGCATCCGGTCAAACCGATCATCAAAGTTCCTGCACAAAGATAACATACTACTGTCCGCTTTAATATAGTTCGTTTTACCATGCTTTGCTTTACTGCGCTTTGTTTTAACATTCTTTGTTTTAAAAAAATCCGTCTTATCATTGTTCCTTTTCCCCTGTCACAAAATATTTGAAACGATTCAGGGCCATGCAAATAGGGGCCTGAATCGTTTCTGCCATTTATTTCTTCTCTGTAAAAGAGATCACTTCTGCCGCAGCCATTTCATCAAACAAACCATACAGTCTGCTCTCATCTTCTACTGCTCCGGCATAGCCATCGTCTATAGAGAAATAATAGTAGTACGCATTGCCATCTTTGTCAAATGTTTCCACTGCATCTTCTTTTGTCAGCATGGCTGAGTAATCTTCTCCCACATACACTTTAGAAACATGATGGTTTCCTGCCTGAAACAAAAAGTTCTCCGAAGCTGCCAGTGGATAAGCTGTACCGGTGCTTTCCAGGGTTCCATATTTCACGATTTTTCCCTCTTCATTGTAGGCAAACAGGTCAGCATAGATGGAAGCCATGGTGCCATCCCCATTGTCATAAGTATTTTCCGAAACCAGTAAAATCGGATGCTTTGCGGTTCCCAGTTGAATCTGGGCATACCAGGCTCCTACAGGCAGTTTTTCCAGAAGCTGATCATAATCAGTGATGTTCTCCAGTGAAATTTCTTTATTTCCCACCTGTGCCTGCATCACATTTGCCATGGTTGCCGCGGTGGGCTTTTTCATATTATCCACTGTTTCTGAAGTAATCACAAATTCCACACAGCCCATATACCCGGGTGCCACTTCATACTCGTTAAAGGAGATTACAAGTTTTCCATCTTCATTGATATAAA
Organism: Lachnospiraceae bacterium; assembly: GCA_051880335.1. Classification (GTDB taxonomy): domain Bacteria; phylum Bacillota; class Clostridia; order Lachnospirales; family Lachnospiraceae; genus 1XD8-76. Next base: position 20,175 of record JBJENT010000262.1, on the reverse strand, counting down.
ATTCTGTATCCTCTGTAATCTCCTGAAAGTCCATTTCCGGCATATCAGAATCAATCCAGTAAATCTTGTTTTCGTCTTCCTGCATCTGAGTCCGCATCTGATTCTTGATTTCATCACTGATTGCACTAATATAGTCGGTATTTTCCCAGAACATATCTTTCAGTTTCAGTTCTTTTCCGGTCTCTAAGTCAATGGTAAAATAGTGATGCTCCTCATAGCCACTGGCCATTGCTTCAAAACAAACCAGCTTCAAAGTAAAGTACCCATCTGTGGTTCCCATGACTTCAGAAGTAATCTGTAGGTCATGAAAACCCTCTCCATCCTTTTCTTTCTCAAAAGCAGCAATTTTCTCTTCTGCCAGTTCTTTGATTTTCTCATTAATCTGTGCACTGCTTTTTATCACATTTTCTTTTACCTGCAAATCAGTTATCTGCTCTGTTTCAACCTGGATTTCAGGCACATGAACATCTGCTGAATGCTTTTCATCTTCATAGGTGTAATCCCGGAATGTCACAATCCGAAACAGATTTCCTAATACAGGAATCTTTTCCATGGCATAAGCTGCTTTGGGTGAAAGATTAGGCACTGCTATGATGATTGCTGCTGCAGCTGCCACTGCGTACCATTTTCTGACTGTATTTCTCCGTTTTGTTTTTTGAGCCACTGCCTGTTTTTCCTGTTCTGATTTGCTTTCCTGTTCTGCCTTCTTTTCCTGCTTGGCCTGCTCCATTTTATTTTTCATTTTCCGGAAATCCAAGTCATTCATGCTGACTGCTTCGTATTCTTCCCGGCATGCTTCCAGATTTTTTATATCATTTCTATTATAGTTCATTTCGCTCCTATCATTCCTGTTCATTTCTTTCTGATTTATTTCATTTGGTTTTACATGATTCGTTTTCATATTTACTCCTCCGCAATTTCCAATCTCAATTTTCGAAGCCCTCTGTACAGCCTGCTTTTCACAGTGCTTATGTTTTCATCCAGTACTTTGGCGATTTCGTCTAAGGATAAATCTTCGAAATATCTCAGCTGAATCACAGCTTTGTCTTTCTCTCCCATGCTGTCCAGTGCCCGTCTTAGATCAAAGTCTTCGTACTTATCTTCTTTTCCTCTCTCCGGCAGCATCTCGTCATCCGCTGGGATTTCTTTTTTCTTTCCTAAAAATCGATAAATTTCATTCAGCATGATCCGATAAATCCAGGTTTCCGCATATTCCGGATTTTCCAGGGAATCACTGTATTTTATCGCCTTGTATGCTCCCTCCTGTACGATATCTGCCGCATCCGCTTCACTATGTGTATAGCTATAGGCCATTCTGTAATAGCTGTTATATTTATTACAAAGAACTTCTTCTATAATTTGTTCTTTTGACTCCGCCTTGTTTTTATTGAAAAGCATTTTTCTTCTCCTTTCCCTTTTTCAACCGGTTTAACTATTAGACCTGCAAACATGGTGATAAGTTTCAAAATTTATTTATTTTTATTATTTTTTTCAGTTTTAAAATTTTTTATTTTCATTACATATCAGTACCATTATTTCTACAAAAATTATTAATTCTCGCAATTTTTCGATTCCTATAACGAAGTATGTATGATTCACAGTGGTGCAAAAGGGATTGTGGTTGGTAGAAATGTTTATGGTGGGTGAACTTGGTTCGCAGTGGTTCCGAATGGTTCATAATGGTTTCACATGGTTTGCTGTGGGTTTGAGTAGGTTATGGTTGATGAGAGTCTAAATCATCTTACCGCCTTAGCCTACTTTTGCATTTATAGGCAGTAGTTTTTTTGGCGTCTTTTCAAGTCCTACTCTAGAATCTTTCTAATAATACCGCTGCGTTCTCCCCAAATATCAGACCGGCAGTTAAAAAATTTGCAACTACAGTTTTATTCAAATTTTCCTACCGCCGCTCGCTGTCCTCTAAGCTACAAGCAGTAAACTTCCCTCCTTCCGTTCAAAATAGCACCTATTAATTCCGGAAAAAAGTGAATTTCAGGCCTTTTCTCTACGTTTCTACTGTCTCAATGTCTTTTGGTATCTATAGGCGGTAATTCAGACCTGGGTAAGCATTCTATGCCCGAATTTGAACCCGAATTTGAATGCGAAATTGAAGGCGAATTTGAACATTACTCTTTCGTTGACATGATTGCCAAAATAACAATAAAATATTATCTATTCAGAGCCATGCAAAATCGAATAAAATGTTTTGCTTGCAAAGAACATTTTATCCGATTTTATATGGTGAGATAACCACATGCGCAAAAAGGAAACAACGAAGCGATGAATATTGAATTAGTGAAATGGAAAGCAGAACTGGCTTATTGGTTAGGTGCGGATTTCCGCGGCAAAGGAATCATGCCTCAGGTGCTGAAAATGTTTGTTCATGACCTGTTCATGGAACATGGCATGCATCGGGTCTGGGCAAGACCTTTCGAGCAGAATGAAAGTTCCAGAAAAGTCCTTCAAAAAGCAGGCTTTGCTTTCGAAGGACTCTTAAAAGAAAACGTATGGAAAGGGAATCAATATTTGAATTCTACAGTGTATGCCTTGACAAAATATTAAGAATACTCATCAGTAAAGCCGATTGAAATTCAATCGGCTTTTACTATCTCATTCAATCATCCTTTATTCATGAAGTTTCAGTTCAATATTATCTGCCACATAGCAGACCCAGCCATGTTCCCTGGCGTAGGCTTCTGCATCTTCTGCCAGTTTTCTCTCCTTGGCATATTCCAGAACATAGATCTTTAGTCCGTTCTGTTCTGCCAGTTCCAGATATTCCAGCAGATAATCCCTGGTATCCTGATTCTGAAGTCCACATCTGTTTCGTTCAAAATCATAGCATGTATATACTTCTTCCTGATTGATTCCGGTTATCAACCCATCTATCGCATCCCCGGATTCCAGATATTCTTTTACAAAACAGTCGCCTCCGTTGATTATGATATCCTTTTCCAAACCATGAAGATCTGTGAGAATGTTCAGAATACCCTGATATATTTCGTCATTTGGATATTGATAGTACACGTCCGTATTATCTATGAAAAAACCATCAAATCCCTTCAGCGCGATTTGCTCTGCACTTTCCAAAAGAAATCTCTGCCAGCTTTCATCCGAAACATCCATCCATCTTTCTTCCGGCCAGTTCTCATATTCTCCCAGCGTACTCTCGGAAAAAGTATCATAGTAGTCCCGAAAGTCTTCCAGCGATCCGATATTGACATAACTATAGATTTTCTTTACGCCTTTTGTCCTTAAATATTTCACATCTTCTGCTGAAAAATACTCACCGTCGATGACCAGCACATCACAATCCGGAAAGTCTTCTATATGAGAAGGTTCTTCCCCCAGCAGAACCAGATAGTCCATATGCTCTTTTTCTTTTCCGGAACAGGCTGTCAGAAAAAGTAACAGACACAGAAGTGTAAATAAAATTGCTTTTCTCTTTACCATCTAAGTATTCACCCTATAGCAGAATATCATATCCACAATAGACTTTCCATGAAAGAATAGATATTCAGCTTAAGGAAATGCTGGAAAAAAATCAACTATGAACGATTGAAAAAAGTTCATTAAAATTTGGCAAATAAAGGCATTGATTTTTTACTGTAAATTGCATACACTAAAATCACAGATAGAAATATCTGTGTAGCGGTTAGAGCGTCCAGTTAAAATGCTCGGTTAAAAGCGGTTAGATTGTCCAATTAAAACAATCGGTTAACAGCAGTGGGTGGAGTAATCCACCCACTTTTTTACTTTTTAGGAGACTCTATGAACTGGTACGTTGTCGATAAAAAATACATAAACTATCTGACACAGTTTGATTTCCGTGTCGAATATGTGGAATATGGTGAACGACTGAAAATCCATGTAGGAATTCTTCTTACTATCGGAGATTTCCACTACTATGTCCCTATTTCCTCTGCGAAACCAAAACATCAGAAGATGTCCAACAGTCTGGATTTCCACAAACTCCAGGATGAATCCACCGGATATCTTTATGCTGTATTGAATATCAATAATATGATTCCTGTTCCTGATAGCTGCCTTACTCAGTTAAAATATAATCAGGTGGAAAATTTTCGTTCTTTCAGTAATGAAAAAGAAAAAACCGACTATGTCTATCTACTCCAGAAGGAAAAAGCTCTGATCGACAATGTTCAAGACACTCTGCAAAACAAAGCGCTGAAATTATACCAGAAGTGCATTACCAAGCCAGACTCTTCCCTTGCTGCAAGATGCTGTAATTTTAAAATGCTGGAAGAAAAATGCAGTTCTTATTCTAATACATAAGTCCTCTTCCGTTTTTACGCTTCCTGTGCCACAAGTTCATTTATCTCATCTTCTGTGGCCTTCATGGCTTCCAGTGTCATGTTCAAAAGCTTGTCCAGATCCCAGCCCAGCATCTCTGCTCCCTGCTCAATGACCTCTCTGGAGCATCCGGCTGCAAATCCTTTGCTTTTGTATTTTTTCTTCAGGGATTTCAGTTCCATATCCTTGGTACTCTTGGACGGGCGCATCAGTGCTGCTGCCCAGATCAGGCCGGTCAGTTCATCTGCTGCAAAAAGCACTTTTTCCATTTCATGCTCCGGTGCCACATCTACTGTGATGCCATAGCCATGACTTACGACTCCATGTATGATATCTTCTGATACACCGCCCTCTCTTAAAAGTTCCGGTGCCTTGATGCAGTGCTCTTCCGGATAGCACTCAAAGTCAATGTCATGAAGCAGACCAACAGTTCCCCAAAAATCTGCTTCCTCGCCATATCCCAGTTCCTTTGCATACCATTTCATCACAGCCTCTACTGTCAAAGCATGCTGAATATGAAAAGTATCCTTATTATATTTTTTCAGCAGCTCCAGCGCTGCTTCTCTGCTGATACATTCCATAAACTTCTCCTCCTGCTATTATCTGGTCTCCAAAGTCAAAAGCCCATTCGAAATTTATCTCGCGTATTTGTCAAACAAAAATTCTTTATTGCCTTTTGATCCAATATCTTATCTATAAAACCATTCTTTCATGGTGTCAAATACTTTTTTCAGTTCGTCTTCTTTTATGATGTAAGGAACCATGGAATACATATATTTCAAAAACGGTCTGGAGAAAACGCCTCTCTTATAAGCAAATTGCTGGAACCCTTCCAAGTCTGCCGGGTCATATACTTCCACACAGGTACAGCCACCCATGATCCGCACTTCCCGCACCTTGGGATGGGTAAATCCTTCCATTTCCCTTCTGGAAATTTCCTCGATCTTTTTGATTTTATCCATATAATGATCCCGTTCAAAAATCTCGATTCCTTTTAGTGCCGCAGCGCAGGCCAGGGCATTTCCCATAAAAGTGGGGCCATGCATCAGGGCTTTTTCCGGATCGTCGCTGTAAAATCCCTGATATACCTTATGATTTGCTACGGTGCAGGCATGCCCGATATATCCGGCAGTCAATGCTTTTCCAAGTACCAGAATATCCGGCAGAACCAGATCGGCCACGAAACGGTTCCCGGTCCGCCCGAATCCGGTAGCTACCTCATCAAAGATCAGAAGCACATCATACTCATCGCAGAGTTGTCTTGCTCTCTGCAGAAAAGAAATATCGTACATGCGCATGCCGCCAGCTCCCTGGAGAAGCGGTTCCACAATGAAAGCATTCAGTTCATGTCCGTGTTCCTGAAATGCTTTTTCCAAAGATGGAATATCGGTATCGATATGATATACATATTGTTTCGGTCCGTATGCTTCCAAAATGAAATGATAATCTTCATCATCCCCTACCTCCATGGTTTTGAAGGTATCCCCATGATACGCATGGGTTAAGGATAAAACCTTGGTTCTTTCCATACGGTTTTGGTTGACATAATATTGGAGTGCCATTTTCAGTGCTACTTCCACTGCCACACTGCCGGAATCAGAGTAAAAACAGTAGTCCAAATCCCCCGGTAAAAACTCCCGTAGTTTCTCAGAAAGCTTTCTCACCGGCTCATGGGTAAGTCCACCCAGCATGACGTGGGAAAAATGGTCTGCCTGCTGTTTGATCGCCTCTGTGATTTCCGGATTCTTATAGCCATGAATCATACACCACCAGGAGGATACGGAATCGATCAGCTTCTGATCTTCTGTATATAGACAAACGCCCTCTGCATCTATGATTTTATAGGGCTGCTTCATGGTTTTCATTTGTGCATATGGATACCAGATCATAATTTTTCACCTTTCTTTCCTGCATTTTCATTCTGCAGTTCATTCCTATAGCTTATTTTTCAGTTCGTTCCTGTAGCTTATTTTTCAATTCATTCCTGCATCTTTTTTCAGTCTACTCATACAGTCCCTTCAGTACTGCTCCGTCTATTTCCAGCTCCGTGTCTCCATCCTTCACGAAAGCCAGCACCTTCAGTCCTGTCATATATTCACACATAAAACGATTATCCTCTTCCATCACATCTCCGGGATGGCAGTGGTTAAAAATAATTCCCTTACAAGAAATTCCCTTTTGCTTCATATATTCATAGGTCAGTACCACACTGTTTATGGTTCCCAGCCCGGCATCGGCGATCATCAGACATGGAATCTGCATTGCTCCAATCACATCCTCCAGCTGGAGCTTTGCCTCATCAAAGCAGAGCGGGCATAAAATACCACCGCTGCCTTCCGCTGTGATATAATCATATTCCTGTTTCAGCTGCCCGTAGCCTTCCATTACTTTTTCCAGAATAACCGGATTTCCTTCCAGCCTGGATGCCAGATGAGGAGAGACTGCAGTTTCATATACATAGGGGCACATGGTGTCCGGATCCTGTGTGATGCCGGAAACATTTTTCACCCATACTGCGTCTCCGGGAATCAGTTTTCCTGTTTCATCTCTTTCATTTCCGCTCATGGCAGCTTTATAGTATGCTGCTTTGGCGCCGGTTTCCTGCAGCTTTTTTACAATAAGACCCGTAACATAGGTTTTTCCGACATCCGTCCCTGTTCCGGTAATAAATAATCCTTTAGACATTGCAAAGCTTCACCTCGTATCCCAATTTTCCAATCAGTTCCATATCTGTCTCAATGGTGATTCCGGCTGTGGTCAGCATATCCCCGGATATGGCTGCATTGGAGCCGCTTTGGAAGCAGCTTTCTCCTTTGTCTCCCAGAAGGCCACGCCCACCGGCAAGACGTATGGAGCCATCCGGTATCATAAAACGAAATACTGCCACACATCTTCTGGCTTCTTCTCTGGTAAGGGGTTTATTCTCTGCATAAGGAGTGCCCGGAATCGGATTCAGGAAATTGACCGGGATAGACTTTACTCCCAGTTCTCTGGCTGTCAGCACCATATCCACACGGTCTTCCACTGTTTCACCCAGTCCTATGATTCCGCCGCTGCAGATAGACATTCCTGCCCTTTTGGCTGCTTTTAAGGTTTCTATTTTCTCTGCATAAGTATGGGTAGTACATACTTCTTTGAAATACCGCTCTGAACTTTCCAGATTACAATGAACTCTGGATGCTCCCGCTGCATGGAGTTTCACAAAATCTGCTTCCTGAAGAAGTCCCAGAGATACACAGATTTCAATCTCTACTTCTTCCTTAATTTTTTTGATGCTTTCGCAAAGTTTGTCCACTTCCTCTTCCGAAAGTCTTTTTCCCGATGTTACAATGGAATACCGGATGACACCTCTGTCAGCATTTTTCTTTGCTTCTGCCAGAAGGGCATCGGTATCTAAAAGGGGATAGGTTTCCACCAAAGCGGTACGGTAATGGGCACTCTGGGCACAATATTTACAGTCTTCCGAACATCTTCCACACTTTCCGTTGATGATGGTACAAATATCAAATCCATTTCCACTCATTTTTTCCCTGATTTCATCGGCTGCTTCACAGAGCTCTGTTAGTGGTGCCTCAAAAAGTTCCAGTGCCTCCTGCCTGGTGATCAGCTCCCCACCCAGAACCTTTTCTTTTAAGCGAGTAATTTCTTTTTTCAAATTCAAATCTTCCTGTATTTCCATAGCTTTCTCCGTTTTCATACCTTTCTGTCGATTAATTTACTTCTCTTTCTATAAAATCTCTCCTATCGCTTTCTTAATACGTTTCGTAGATACTGCTGCCAGAACACAGAGCACAATATCCCCGGGTACCGCTAAAAGGAAGCAGTACAGGAATAACGCCCATATGCCGATTGGTGCATCGATCACATAATTACCAATGATATAGTAGTAAATCATTCCCATGGCATACACTGCAAGGAGCCCGATAAAGGAGGCCAGAAACAGATGAAATTTGTCTTCCCATCCTTTTTTATTGGCAAGCCAGCCTGTCAGATAGCTTCCGATGATGAATCCGATCATATAGCCAAAGGTGGGCTTTAATACATACCAGATTCCGCCGCCTTCTGCAAAGATCGGCAATCCGGTCAGTCCTAATATGGTATATAAAATGACACTGATCGCCCCTCTCTTTTTCCCTAAAATGATACCTGCCATAGTGGTAAAAAAGAACTGCAGGGTAAAGGGGCAGACAGGAACCGGAATCTTAATAAAGGCTCCCACTGCAATCAGCACCGTAAACATCGCGCAAAATGTCATGTCTTTTACTTTTGATTTCTTTTTTTCCATACCTCTGTGTCATCCTTTCCAAAGTTGCTTTTAAACTCAGCTCATCCTATGCCGCTTTCAAACTCAGCTTTTTCAATGATAGTTTCTAACCTGGCTTTTCTAATCAGTTTGTCAACAGTGTTGTCAACTATAAACATTGTATAGGTTAACATTCTGGCATTGATAATGTCAACAATATTTTATATTTGGTTAACATTTTGTTTCTACATAATGTTCGTAGGCCTAACATGCTAAGACACAGCCGATAGGGCCTACTAAATGCTTGTTTGAGAAAGATATTGTAGGCCCAACATGCTAAGGCTCAGCCGACAAGGCCTACTAAAAGCTTATTTGGGAAGGATATTGTAGGCCCAACAAGCTTAAACACTACCGATTGGGCCTACTAAAGGAACTCTATTCTAGAAATTTTATTCCGAAAAATGATAACTCTCCCTCAACAGCCTCAATCCCCTTTCGTACTTTTCCGGATCATGTTCCGAAATCAGAGAAACCCGCACTGCCTTTGGAATCGCTGCATTACCTACTACAAACCGTTCTGCAGAATAGATTCTTACTCCTTTTTCCCTCATTTCCTGTTCGAACCGGGTAGGCACTCTCTTATCATCCTCCCGAAGTTTCAACCACCGAATGGGGCTATAGGTATTGCCTACTGTAACACAATCCCCGCATATTTCATCAAAAAGCCGGTTACGCTCTACCAATTCTGCGATGCGAAGTTCCCGGATTCGGTCAAATTTTCCGGAATTCACCAGTCTGGTAAAGAGCTGCATCATAAGGGCCGGGGGTGTGATCTCCATGGCATACAGTGTGTCCGCAACCGGTTTCCGAAACTCTCCCGGAATATGCAGCACCGCAAGCCTGAGTCCGGGTGACATGATCTTTGACACACTGGCGATAAAAATACCATACTGTTTTGAAAAATGGGAAATCGGAGGAAGTGGATCCGGTTGAAACAGCGTATATATGCCATCTTCGATAAATGGCCGATGCTTTTCCTCACAGTATGCTGCTATCATTTTCCTGGTTTCCAGATCCATCCGTTCTCCGGAAGGGTTGTTAAAATCCGGTATGAAATAAAAGCCGCTTATGTTATAGTTTTTATCCACATATTCCAAAGACTTTCTGGTCAGTTTTCCCTCATAATAGGGCATAGGAACCACCTGAATCCCCAGAATCTTTGCTGCCATTTTCAGCCCCGGATAGGTTACTTCCGTGGTGGCTATTTTATCCCCTTCTTTGAAAAGAGATGCCAGTACCGAAAAAATACCATTCTGGCTGCCTGTGGAAAATGCAATATGTTCCTTGTCCGATTCGATTTTCAAATATCCCAGCCATCTTTTTGCTGCTTTCACCTGGAGCTCATCATAATCCGTAGAAGCATATTGAAGCAGTTTATAAAAATCAGGATCTTTCGTCATCTGCTTCAGATAATCTGTTGCGATTTCGCTGATATCGGGATTGGGCAGAATCGCTCCCATCTCTATGGTTTTCTCCTGGGCATCATGGATGACCAGCATTCCCTGGGTTGCTGCATCGGAAGAAACAAAGGTACCGCTTCCCATCACGCTGCAGATCAGTCCCCGTTGTTCACATAGTTTAAAGGCTCTTGTAACGGTACTTAAATTAATATCCAGATAGTCTGCCAGCTCCCTTTGGGGCGGCAGCTTGGTTCCCGGCGTCAGGCTCCCGTTCAGGATATCTTCTTTCAGCAAATCCGATAACGTAATATAAATAGGTCTGCTGCTGTTTTTATCCAGTACAGGTTTCCAGGTCATGGGATAATTTTCAAATGAATTTACCGGCATATCGTATTCCTCTTTCCATGTATATGTTTCAAAATAACGGCGTCTTTTTTATACATCATTTTGTCCTGCAATTTGCTATTTTCTAAAATACACAATATTGTCTTGCATACAATTTTAATATTGTATTCATCCAATAGCAATGATAAACTTGGAAAATCATATCCGTTTTAAAAAATAAAGCATATACGAAACTCTTTGAAAGATATGATAGAACGCAATTAGAGCTAAACAGGAAAAGAGAGGGAATTAGAATGAACAAGAATACATTCAAAAACAAATTATCCGACAGCAGTCTGGCAACGCCTCCATCTTTCATACGAGCCATCTTAAAGGCAACGGAAAGTGATGATCTGATTTCTTTTGCAGGAGGTCTGCCCAATCCGATTTCTTTTCCCATGGAAGATTTGAAGGAGTCTTCCATCCGGATCATTGATACCTATGGAAGTAAAGTTTTTCAATACTCCCAGACTGCCGGCCTTCCACAGCTTAGAGAATATATTGCCCACCGTTTGAATCAGAATCAGGGAATGGAGATTTGTGCAGATGAAATCATCATCACCACCGGTTCCCAGCAGGCCCTGGATCTGATTGGAAAGGTTCTGATCAATAAAGGCGATGATATTCTCCTGGAAGAACCGGGCTATCTGGGCGCGATTCAGGCATTCAGCCAATATCAGCCGACTTTCCATGCGATTCCTCTGGAATCGGATGGCATGAATCCGGAGAAATTGGAAAATATTTTAAAAGCATGCTCTTTAGAATCCCACCCGGTTAAATTTGCCTACACGGTACCCAACTTTCAGAATCCCAGCGGTCTGACTTACTCTCAGGAAAAACGCGGGAAAATGCTCGCGCTGATGCAGAAATACGGTTGTATTCTGGTAGAAGATGACCCTTACGGGGATCTGAAATTTGATGGAAATCCCTATGGCTATATCAGCAAAACAGACCCATCCGGCAGTATTCTTCTTGGAACCTTTTCCAAAACCGTTACACCGGGAATGCGTCTGGGTTATATGGTAATCAAAGATGCGGATCTGCGTCTTGCGATCAATACCGCCAAGGAAGCTGCAGATCTGCACTCCAATATTTTTTCCCAGTATATCCTGCTTGACTATTTGACCCATCACGATATCGAAGAACATATCGAAAAAATACGCCGGCTTTATAAAAAGCAGTGTCAGACCATGATTTCCGCCATGGAACAATACTTTCCAAAGGAAGTTACCTTTACCAGACCGGAAGGTGGTATGTTTATCTGGGCCACTCTGCCGGAAGGAATGTCTTCCCTGAAGCTTTTTGAGAAAGCACGGGAGCAGAAGGTCGTATTTGTGCCCGGCAATCCGTTTTATACCGATGGTAGAGAAGCAAACACTTTGAGACTCAATTATACCAACAGCTCCGAGGATGCTATCCTGGAAGGAATCAAAAAAATAGGCGCGCTCTTTTAAGAGTGCGCCTGAACAACTACTTTCCGTCTGTCTTTACCGGTTCTTCGGTAATATTCATTTTTATCCTCGTACATACGTATATCCGCTATTTTTGCTAATTCTGCGGCTGTTTTATCCGGGAATTCTTTCCTGGAAGTCTGCCCAAAGGAAAGAGCCAGTTCTTTTACCTTTTCCCCAGACCAGCTGCCGACTATCGTCAAAAGGTGATTTCGTATTTCTTCCCGCTTTTCTTCTTCTATAAACAAAATGGCAATGAACTCGTCTCCTCCGATTCGATATATCTTTCCATCCGTTCCAATGCTTTTCTTAATACACTCTGCTGCCCCCAGGATGAGTTCGTCTCCTGCATCATGCCCCAGACTGTCATTGACTGCCTTCAGTCCGTTAATATCCATGGCCAGATATACAAATCTTTCATCCAATTCTTTACCCGAATAGGTTTCCATATCCTGTTCATAGGCCCGGCGATTGCCAAATCCGGTCAAACCATCCGTCAATGCCATTTTCTGGGCATTCATAGAACGAACATATTCTTTCGTGATATCGTCCAGGATAAACAGCTCACCTAAGTGCTTCTTTTCATTACTAAGTTCCGTACATTTCACCCGATAGACTTCCTCACCCTTTTTGATTACAGACTCTGTCGCCAGATGTCTTTTCAGTATATCTATGACTTCCATACTGTCTTTTTCCAGGTTGGGGAAAATCTGAATCGCAGGCTGATTGCTATATATGATCTGATTATAAAGATTTACTGCCACAATCCCTACCGATAGATTATCCGAAATATATTCCGTCACTTTATCCAGTGCATCCAGCAGATCATATTTCAATACCGCCAGAATCATAATAAACGTACATAATAGATAAGCCAGGGAAGTGGTATCGTATCCTTTGGAAAGGCCGGATAAAAATATCACAAATCCCGAAAATGAGATCAGAGCACATGACATTACCAGCTGCATCCCTGTTCTTAGCTTTTTGTTTTTTTCACGAAGCATAACGACCAACGATAGAACAAAATTAATAAGCAGATATATCGTCAGCAGCGCAGTATATGCATTATATATCGGTCCGTGTCCATAGATATTATGTGGAAAAAGTCCCTCTTCCGTATAAATTATACTGGTATAAAACAGGCTGTGATATTCACAGGTAAAGACAAGTGCGAAAATGACTGTATGTATCCCTATCAAAATACACTTTAAAACTTTCGGAATGTTTATTGCAAAATACTGGGTCGTAAAAAACAGCATCGCCAGAGGCAGAAATGCTTTGCCCAAATACGCCACCTTGGTTCCAATCAATATCTCTCCGGATGTCTTTCCTGTCATTTCTATATAATAGCCCAGATTGTTCAAAAGCGTTGACAGGCTATATATCAGCAGGTTGGTATAATTCTTGTTTCGCCATATGGAAAACAGATAAATTGTCGTAAAAAATAGAACTACGATACTTAACAGTTGTAAAGTAAGAAACAAATCATATAAGTTCATATCAGACTTTCCTCATTCGTATTATAGTTCTATATTACCGATAATTATCAGAAAATCCAATCATTCTTTCAAAATATCTTTTTTATTTGTAATATTTAAAGCGCATTCTTAGTGATGTTAAAGAACTTTTTTATTTCTGAAAGTTGTTTTACTTAGCCATAAATATCCCAGAACCAGAATCAGCTGCACACAGGAAACACCCACCGATAATAAGGTCAGGTTTTCCAGCGAAGTGAGTGTATACATTCCTCCAAAAACGGTATTTCCCCATGCATGTAAAAGTACAGTCAATAACACGCTTTTCGTCACCTCATACGCTGCTGCCAACGTAAATCCCAGTGTGATGCAATATAATGTGAATGCGGCAAAATGATAATCACATTGAGCAGTATTTGGTACAAACCAAAGCGGTATATGCCAGCAGCTCCACAAAATTCCTTCCAGAATGCCTGCAGTAAGAAAGCCGAATTTTTTCTCCAGCAGCGGCTGCAAAATCCCCCGCCATCCTATCTCTTCCAGTCCACCGCCCAGGATCATCATGGGCATAAAAAGAAGAAAATACCCAACCGGATACCCCAAATAGGTCTCCTGCACTGCACAGGCGAAAAACTGTATCAAAGCGAAAAGGCGGCATAAGCCGGTGCCATTCCTGCCCCAAATCCAATGACCAGAAAATGAATGACCATTCCTGCTGCTGTGGATAACAAATTTAAATGATAAAGGGCAATCAGCAAAATCTCCGTTCCCCAGGCGATTCCAAAGGTATATATCAGATATGTAACCAGTCTTTTTCGTTCCTCCGATGTAAAGTTTGCTTTTGTTTTGAAAGCTTTCATGTTCTCATCCTTTCCTTTTCAGACCGTCGGTCTGTAAATGGTAAAATATAATAGAAAACCGTTCCATTTTCTATTATATCTTTGTTTTATACCTGTTGTTCTATACCTGTTCTTTTATATGTTTTTTCATGACTTCTCTCATTTGTTCTTCCATCCCGAAGTCATCCATTTCTATTCCAAGACCCAGGAGAATCTGTTGAAGTACTGCTGTCTTATTCTCCGGAAGTTCTCCGCTGTGATGATAAATCAGCGGATTCATCCATACATTAGACAGCGCTATGAGGGCCTGTGCGGTTTCCATAGGATATTTGCATTTTATTGAGCCATCCTCGATACCCTCCTGTAAAACAGGGTAAATACATTTTGGTGCAATCTTATGAATACTCTCTTTTAAATAAAGTGCCAAAAATTGTGGATTGTCCAGCAGATCCGGCATCGAAATCATAAAATCAACGTGCTCTTTATCCTGATACGAATGAAGAAAGATTGCCTGCAATTTTTCCCGGCCATTCATCTCTTTCGATTCTACGATCTTCATCATTTCCTGCCAGGCTTTCCCGAATATCCTTTCATACACGGTCAGAAGAATACTCTCCTTGGAATCAAAATGATGATAGATTGCACCCTTACTAAGTCCGGTTGCATCTATGATATCCTGAACCGATGTACTTTCATAACCCTTTGAAGTAAAAAGCTCCAATGCTTTTTCAATGATCTTCTGTTCGGTTTCTTCCGGATACTTATTTCTGGGCATTTCGTTTTCCTACCATGTATGCTGCTTTATTCCTTGCCTTGCACATCACTTTATTCCTACCATGTACGGGATTTCAGTTCTTTGAACTGTGCAACAGTAGAAACATGAGAGTTTAATCCTCCGTCCACATTGACAACCTGTCCGCTTACATAGCTGCTTTCATCAGAAGCCAGATATACGCACATATGTCCGATATCTTCCGGACAGCCATAACGGTTACCCAGGATATTACTTAAAAAGATATCCTTCAGAGCCTGTGGTACATTCGCTTCATTCTGTGGTGTTACAATCAGACCTGGGCGAACACAGTTACAACGAATATTCTGCTTACCATACTGCAGAGCAGTATATTTTGTCAGCATATCAACCCCTGCTTTGGCACAGGCATATGCTGTGGAACCCAGGTCACCACCGCAGGATGCCATGGAACCGATGTTTATAATAGAACCACCGTTTTCATTTTTCTGCATATATGGAATAACACATTTTGTGGTGTAGAAAGTACCACGCATATCACTCTGGAAAATCTGATCCCACATTTCCAGTGTCAGCTCATCTACACGCCCGTCTTTCAAAGCCACGTTAGCTGCATTGTTTACCAGAACATCTATTTTACCGTATTTTTCTGCAGTATCTGCCAGAAGCTTCTCAATGCTCTCCGGATCTGTAATATCCATAAAATGATAGCTTGCTTCCCCACCATTTTTTTTGATCTCATCCACTACAGCCTGTCCCTTTGCTTCTCTACGTCCGCAGATCACTACTTTTGCGCCTTCTGCAGCAAACAGGTTTGCAATCCCGATACCAATCCCACTGGTTGAACCAGTAACCACAGCAACTTTGTCTTTTAATCTGTCCATAAAAAACCCTTCTTTCTTACGATCATTATATGTTTTTAATTAACCCATAAGAGTGAAAACTCTATACCATAAATATAAAATATTGTATGAAAAAACACAAGATTTACACCGAATTTTTGTTCTGTTTATTTCTGCATTTTTCACAATATTATTCTTGTTTTTCCATCCGGATTTCCACTGTATTTGGTAAGCAGGAAAAAAATCCCATGCAGTTTTCTGCATGGGACAATCATGTCTCCTTTCTTTTTATTCTATTATTCTACAATTTTTGCAAAATGGCATTTGCCAGGGCCCTGTGACCCTCTTCATTTAAATGCTCCTGATCCGCTATAGAAGGAGCTGCCACATCGGATGCTGCCAGAAACTGACAGTCATATTTCTCCGCTATCTTTTTGTATATATCCTTCAGTTTTTTCGATGTTTGAACGGATTCCTGATCAAATTCCGGGTCATATCCCTCTTTCCAGACATCGTCGCCCAGATAAATGGGGGATATCAGCAAAATTTCCAGTTTCGGATTAAATGCTCTGGCCCCTTTGATCAGTCTCTCTATTCCCAGTCCGATAACTTCCGGGGATGCTTTGTAAATGGATTTGCAGTCGTTTGTTCCCAGCATGAGTACCAATTCATCTACCGGTGCATGGGTTTCCAAAAGAGGCACCAGATAATCGATTCCTTTTCTACCCGGTCTGATACTGTCCTCAAAGACCGTGGTCCTTCCAACCAGACCTTCCTCTATCACCTCTATTTTCCTGTCCTTCAGTTTTTCTCTCAGGATTCCGGTCCATCTGGTATCTTCCGCATACCTTTCACCGGTATCCGGTCTGTATCCGTACGTATTGGAATCTCCAAAGCATAGTATCGTTCTCATACATTTTTCCTACTATTTGTATCTTTCCTATTATTGTTCTTTTTTCCTGCAAATCATTTTATTTCTCTATCATTCTGTGATTGCCCAGACTCTTGCCGGAAGACCGGTTGCACCTTCTATTCTGGGATAAGATACAATAACCACTGCCCCGGCAGGACTTACCTGATCCAGATTTGCCAGAAGTTCCACCTGCAGTTTTTCCTGTTCCAGAACATATCTTTCGCAGATAAGGTCTTCACGTTCTTCTGCAACCGCAGAGGAATCGGTATCTAAGGTTTCATGACCGTTTGCTGCTGCACTTCGCACCTTGTAGATATATTCAAGTGCTTCCAAAGACCATCCCGGAGCATTTTCTCTTCCTTCCTCATCGATTCCGGATACTGCGTCAATGTCCGGCCACTTTTTATACCAGTCACTTCTGAGTACTACAAGTGCTCCATCAGGAATCGGACCATATTCTGCTTCATATGCTTCGATGTCATCTACTGTCACAGCATATCTTGGATTTTCCTTTGCCTGTTTTGATATATCGATTACCACAAGCGGGAAGATCAGATCATTCACATCATACTTTTCCGAAAGATCCTTTCCCTTTGCAAAATGTCCGGGGAAATCAATGTGGGTTCCAAACTGCCCTGGGAATTTAAAGGTCTGAATGAGGCACTCCAGTTCCGGTTTCCCCCAATCCCACACCGTTTTGGCAAGTTCTACCGAGCCTTCCGGAATCCCTGACCAATATGGACTATCATTGTTTAAGGAATGGGAAAGTTCCACCCATCTGTAATTTTTTGCTTCTTTTAATGCGTTCCATAATTTATAATCTGCCATTGTTTCTCTCTCCTTTATCTTTTCCTCTTATATTTGATTGCTTTTTATAATGTATCCTGTCCTTTACGTCTCTTTTTATTTATCTGCTATGTGTCTATGTTCCGAATCTCCTTTTATTTACCGGGCTCTTCATTTATAGATAATTCGAAGAAATTTCCTATGAAATGAAAAAGCCCGGGATGATATCTCCCAGGCAATGGCTTACTCCAATTTGAAATGACAAATTATTGTATATGGGTGCAAGACAAATGAGTCAAACACCCGGCCATATGATCTGCCTGGGAGAATAGCATTCGACACATACACATCATTGTACAACAATCCATATTACGACCTGCTCTCATAATGCCCTGCTCCTTTCTGTTTTCTCCCTGTTTATTAATAGGGATCTAATCACTGATTTTTCTGAAAATCTTTTGTTGAAATGAATCATACATCATTATTCCTACTATGTCAATAGGTTTTGTATATTTTCTATTTTTTGCCATTTTTCTACTTTTTCCTACCGTTCCATGGTATACTGTAATAAGCGCTAAGAAAAACAAGCAGTACAAAGTACTATTTGTTTTTCTGCGCTTATTAACGAGAAAACTGTTCTGCGAAGCAGAACTATAAGCAGTGACAGCTGCGGGTTTTCGAGTTTATTGCCTGCCAAGAAACAAGCAGTACGGAAACAAGCAAAACAAACAGGTTTGGGGGTGCTTTATGAAGACTCTTTTTTCCTCTATTTTGATCATCGACAGCATCATAGCATTTTATCTTTTCCTCAGCCCTATCTGGCAAAGGAAAAAATTAGATGCCGCAAACAAGGCTTTGCATTTATATGCTCTTGCCAGTGCTATCTGGAGCCTTGGCTTTGGTATGCTCTTTCGGCAGGTCGATGTAGAAATGGCTTATTTCTGGCGCTCCTTTGCCATTTTCGGAACCATATTATATATGATTACCGTGCAATTTCTAATCTGTCTGTTTGCCCAAATTTCCCAAAAGTTACGAAATTTTTTTAATTTTGTAGCTCTTACCGGTATTATTCCCTACTTTCTTTCCATTCAGAGAAATCAAACGGAATATTTCATGTCTTCTTTTGGTATGACATATCGTTTCAAACCGGGAATCATAAATATTATTTATACTTCCTACTTTATTCTGGTTTCCGCAAATATTTTAGGATGTATTATTCATATGATACGTTCTTCCCAGAAGAAACGTTTTCAGGTTCTTGGAAAACATTTTCTTCGTATTACTATACTGATTCTGCTTGGTACCATTCTGGACATGGCATTTCCTGCCTTTGGTTTTCCTGCTCTTCCGGGAAGTAATGTAACCCAGTTCTTAGGACTCATCATTATGTTTTATGCCATGGACGGGGTAAATCGGACTAAGATTAATGTTTCCAATATGTCCAAATTCATCTACTATTCCCTGGCTGCACCTATCCTTGTTTTTGATGACAACTATAGGCTTCGCACTGCAAATGAAGCTGCTGTGAACTTTTTTTCTCTTCCCAAAGATGAGTCAAAGTTACCTGAATACCACATTGGGGACTTTTTCCCGGTAGAAGAAAGCGGCTTTTTTGACTTTCAGGAAGCCCATAACAGACTGGACAGTACCTGTCTTTTGAACCAGACACCATGCAATCTTACAATCAGTAAAATCATGGACACCTACAACGACATCATTGGCTATATTGTGAATGTGCAGGATTTGTCAGAACGTGTTCAATACATTGAAGAACTGAAAAAAGCAAGACAGGAAGCCGACACCTCCAATCAGGCAAAAAGCCTTTTTCTTGCCAATATGTCTCATGAAATCAGAACTCCTATGAATGCCATCATTGGATTTTCGGAACTGGCACTAAAAGAAAATCCATCTCCTGAATTAGCCAGTTATCTGGAAGATATCAAAACCTCTTCCCATAATCTTATGATTCTGATTAATGATATTTTGGATATCTCCAAAATCGAATCAGGTAAAATGAATCTGGTAAATGTTCCGTATCAAACTGCAGAAATTCTGCAAAGCATTTATAAAATGATAGTTACTCAGGCAAAGGAAAAAGGACTTGATTTCCAGGTGCATGTGGATTCCAAACTTCCAAGCATCTTACATGGTGATTCCAACCGGATTAGAAATATACTGATTAATCTGCTGAGTAATGCAGTCAAATATACTCCTTCGGGATTTGTCAAACTGGAAATTCTTTGTTCTGATCCGAAACAAACCCCTTTCCAGCTTACATTTCGGGTCACAGATTCCGGTATCGGAATCAAAGGCGACGATATTTCCCAGATATTTGAATCCTTTACCCAGGCTGATTCCACCACCAACTATGGAAAAGAAGGTACCGGTCTTGGTCTTGCTTTGGTAAAAGGCTACTGTCTGCTTATGAATGGCGATGTAAGTGTAGAAAGTGAATACGGTAAAGGTTCTATCTTTACTGCCACTGTCGAACAGGCGGTGGTAGATGATACGCCACTGAATCCTGATTTTATTTCTTCCTATCAGACGAAGGATGAATTCTCCCTTGGTTCTCTTCATGTCCGGAACGTGAAAGCTCTGATTGTGGATGACAATATGCTGAACCGTAAAGTTATTTCCCGCAGTATGAGTTTTTATGGCCTGAACGTAGAAATAGCTTCCAGCGGGCAAGAAGCTCTCGACATGTGCAGGAACATCCAGTATGA
>JBJENT010000261.1:0-5949 GCA_051880335.1 Lachnospiraceae bacterium | reverse complement strand
TAAGAGTTCCATGGCCCCACTTCCGTTAAGCTCTTCCCGGGCCTGTTCTTCTGTCATATCTTTCTCTGCAAGAATACCGGTCATTTCCTCTGTCTGCTCTGTAAGCGTTTCGGAATCAGAATCCGTCGCGTCATCTCCATCCTTTTTCAGATCTTTATCTTTTTCTGTAGATGTATTTTTATCTTTCGTGGATGTTTCCTGATTCTTTGCCGGTGTTTTTGACCCGGACGCACCGGAAGAAGCTTTCTTTGTATATACCGCAGTAATGTTATAGCTCTGACTGATATTTTTCAGGACATAGCTCTGTGCATTGCTGAAAATTTCACCGTTATAACGCCATCCGGTAAAGGTATAGCCTGCTGCCGGAATCGCTGTAATGGTAACATCCGTTCCCGGATTATACAATCCGGATCCCGCATAGGTTCCGCCATTTACAGGTTCATTGGTCAGGGTCACAGTACAGCTGGAAAGGGGCTGAACCACTGCCGCTGGATCTACCAATTCAAAATGAGCTACTACCGTATGATCGTCTTTTACATCATCCAGTGTCAGTTCCTCCTTATGGGTCAGATACTTGTCCCCTTCTTTCCAACCCTTGAACCGGTAACCGGCGGCTACGGATTTCACGCGAACTGTTACATCATCCCCATAACTTACTGTTTTATAGCCGGAGACCGTACCGGCTTCATTGATATTCTTTTTTACTTTGATCTTATACTCTTTTCCGATAAATCTGGCTTCATAGGTCAGATTCTTCGTTACATTGGTAACCGTATAAGTGGAACTGGTGGATACCTGTTTGCCATCCAGATACCAGCCCTTAAAAGTGCAGTCTGCATTGGCACTGGCGTAGATATTTACATTTCCGTTCTTAGCCACCACACCGCCTCCGGAAACAGTACCCATGGAGGACTTTTCAGCTTTTACACTGACCGTATAAATGTCAGATGAGGCAGACACTACGCCGATTGCAACAGAATTCGATAATGTGGAGCCCCCATATGTATAAGTAGCAGTGACTGTAAGTGTGGTAGCTGTTTCATTCGAATCAATGGTCAGCTTTCCATTGCCATCTATCGAAGTACTACCAGGACTATTTCCAGCTACATTCCAGCTTACCCCACTAATAGAATTCCCATCCGCTGTGGCTGTGCACTGCACAGTTCCTCCTTTGGAAGCCACAACAGGTGACGCAGAAACAGTGAGGCCTTTGGGTGCAATGACAACCTTTATGGCTTGTGTGCTGCTGGCACCTGATCCGCTGTCTTTCGCAGTAAAGGTAATGGCATTTTCATAGGTCCCATAAGCGCTGGTGTTCGGTGAGATTGTAAAAGTCCCTGTTCCGCCACCAGCAACCGTAAGAGAAGCCGGTGTGACTTTCACACGACTGTCTGCAGCACAGGATACATCAACAGAATTAGACCCTGTATTCGTCAATTCTATTGTTTGACTAGCCCCATTCCCTGTTAAAGTCACAGTTTCCGGACATCCCGTCACGCCAGTCAGTTCCGCCTTACTCTGAAAACTGCACAACCCGCTTATCGCCATCGCCAGGATGCCTGCTGCCGCTATTTTTTTCCACCATTTTACTTTTTGCATACTCATTTCCTCTAAACATAATACGATTTATCCAAACGCAACATTATGTAAACCTACTTCTCATATTCAATAACATTTTCCGGGAGCCATTTCAGCAGGCTCTTCTTTACTTTATCAAATACCACGGGTTTTTCAATAAAATCATCTATTCCGGCTATGCGGAATAATTCCTGGGTCTTCTCCGAAACATCTCCTGTCAAGGCAATGATCGGAACCGATTTGTAATAAGCCGCCCTGCCTTCATCGGATTGTTCTGATGCCAGTTTACGTATCCTGTCCGTTGTTTCCACACCGTCCATTCCGGGCATCATATAATCCATGAAAATAGCCTGGAACGTATCTTCCCCGACCAGTTCCATTGCTTTTTCTCCGGAGCCGGCAGTAACTGCAGTCATTCCCAGATGCTTCAGCATATTTTTCATTACCATCAGGTTCATTTCCGTATCATCTACGATCAGGGCTTTTGCCCCCGGAGCTTTAAAGTCTTCCACCTTCCAGGTGCATTTTACATGCTCTCCGCTTTCTTCCTGCTCTGTGGCCTTTTTCTGCATAATGGTAAAAAAGAATTCCGAGCCCTTTCCATATTCACTCTCTACCTTAAGTTCTCCACCCATCAGGGCAATGAAATCTTTTGATATGGAAAGTCCCAGTCCGGTGCCTTCTTTGCTGTGATTTTTCTGAACATCCACCTGTGAAAATGCTTTTCCCAGTTTTTCCAGATCTTCTTCACGGATTCCCTGTCCGGAATCTTTTACGCCAAATCGAATCCGGAATTCATCCTCTGTTTCTTCTACTACTTTGGCAGATAACTGAATATATCCACTTTCTGTAAATTTCACTGCATTATTCATCAGATTAATGAAAATCTGTCTGATACGAAGGGCATCCCCAACCAGAAATCTGGGGATTTTTTCATCTATATGTACCATCAGATGAATCGGTTTCTTTCCGATCCGGTTCTCAATGATCATCTGCACGTCTTCTACCAGTGGACGGATCTCGTATGGAGCTTCCACGATTTCCATCTTTCCGGCTTCTATTTTTGACTGATCCAGAATATCATTAATGATCATGACCAGAGCCGAGCCGGAATTCTTGATATTCTGCATATACTTACGCTGTTTTTCCGTAAGATCATCCTGCAGCAGTAAATCGGTCATCCCAACCACTGCATTCATGGGAGTACGGATCTCATGGGAGACGATGGAAAGAAAGGCTGATTTGGATGCATTGGCTGCCTCTGCAATTTCTTTTTGTTCCCTTAGTTCTTCCATATGTTGATATCGTTCTGTCACATCAGACAAAACATACAGATTTCCCTGAAAATCACCCCCATGCATCAATGGTTCCAGCTTCGCTTCATATATACAATCTTCTTTTTTTAAAACCTCATGGTCTGTGATCTTTCCACGTATTTCTTTTAGTACTTCTTCATTTTTCTCCTCAATATCAGGATATATTTTTTTCATGGAGTCATTATAATAGATTACTCTTCCGTTTCGATTGACTGCCACAAGCCCTTCCGAAAGAGTATCCGCAACATAATCCCGAACCAGGGAAAGTGTATCCATGATCTTATGCTTAAATATGGCAACAAACATAATGATGCTGGCAATCAGATACCCAATACAGGTCGTATCGTATCCCGGAACAAGATTTATCATACATAATGCAAATCCAAGAGACATGACAACCGTTGCTGCGAAGAAATACCATAATGTTCTTTTATATTTTTTACTCAGCTCCTGCTGAAGTCTCCTGATCAGCACGAAAAATCCTACCACGATATAGCTTTCGACCAGCAGCATATAGCTGTTATATATCATGGAATGTCCAAATACATAATGTGGGAAAAAGCCATCACTTACATATGTTTTTGTTGCATAATACAAAGAATGTCTCGAACTGGTAAGTACCAGAATAAAAATGGAGCTGTGAATTGCTGCCAGAATGGCGTAAACCTTTTTCGGCAATTTTATTTCGCACATTTCCATTACCATGACAAAGAAGGAAAGCGGAATCCAGACTTTTCCAAAATAGCAGAATTGCACTCCTCTCATGGCTTCCCTGGCAGTTTCCGCTGTCATCTCCATCAAATAGCCCAGGTTATTAATCAATGCCGCCACACAGTATAGGAAAAGATGGGATTGCTGCTTCGTTTTCCATTCCAAAAAAATATATATACTTTCCAATCCCAGCAATGCAACGCTGATACACTGAAGTATAAGTAAAACTCTCAGCACGCCTTCTCCCCCTTCCACGGTTTGATCATGCTTTCATTGTATCAGTGGTTTACAAAAAATCATACACTTTTTGCTATTTTTTTCTATTTTCTATGTCTTTTTCCTTGAAAAATGCAGTATATAATCCATTTTTACTGATACAGAAACCATTTCTATTCCCATATCGTTTATCGAAGAGATCTTTTCCCTATATTCCAGGAGAAATCTGCACTCTCCACAAATTTCTCCAAACTCATCTCTCCCATTTCCTGCCCGCCTTCTACTGCATCTCTTTTTCGAACAGATATGGTCCGGTTACCTTTCTCTTTCTCACCGATGATGATCATATATGGTACTTTATCCATGCGTGCTTCTCTGATCTTATAGCCAAGCTTCTCCTTTCTGTCATCTATTTCTATCCGTATATTTTTTTCGTTCAAAAGTCTGCCGACTTCCTCTGCATAATCCAGATATTTATCGGATACCGGCAGCAGCTTTACCTGCACCGGAGAGAGCCATGCCGGAAATTTTCCTGCATAATGCTCCACCAGAATTCCAATAAACCGTTCTATGGAACCAAACACCACACGATGAATCATAATGGGACGATGCTTTTCTCCATCTGCACCCATATATTCGATCTGAAATCTCTGGGGCAGCTGAAAATCCAGTTGAATGGTACCGCACTGCCAGGTTCTTCCAATGGAATCCTTTAAATGGAAATCCAGTTTAGGGCCATAAAACGCACCATCTCCCTCATTGATTACATAAGGCTTATTCATTCCCTTTACTGCTTCTTCCAGAGCCTTCGTCGCCAGCGCCCAGTCTTCATCACTTCCAATAGAATTTTCCGGTCTTGTAGACAATTCTATTTCATAGGAAAATCCAAACTTCTGATACACTTCATCGATCAGCTTCATGACCCCTTGTATTTCATCCATCACTTGATCTTCCCGCATGAAAATATGTGCATCATCCTGGGTAAAGCAGCGCACTCTCATAAGACCATGCAGCTGTCCGGACTTCTCATGTCTGTGCACCACTCCCAATTCTCCCAGCCGAAGCGGCAGATCCCGATAGGAACGGGGCTTTGACTTATATACCAGCATGCCGCCCGGACAGTTCATCGGCTTGATTGCATAATCCGCATCGTCAATCACGGTTGTATACATATTTTCCCGATAATGATCCCAATGCCCCGATGTCTCCCACAAATCTCTGCTCAGTATGATGGGGGTTGAAATCTCTTCATAACCACTTTTCTGATGGATTTCTCCCCAGTAATCGATCAGCAGATTCTTCAATATCATTCCTTTTGGAAGGAAAAACGGAAATCCCGGTCCTTCATCCAGCATAGCAAATAATTCCAGCTCTTTTCCCAGTTTCCTGTGGTCTCTTGCTTTTGCTTCCTCTATCATGTGCAGGTACTGTTCCAGTTCAGATGCCTTTGGAAAGGAAATGCCATAAATCCTTGTAAGCATCTGATTCTTTTCACTGCCTCTCCAATACGCCCCAGCTATGGACAAAAGTTTGACCGCCTTAATCTGGCATGTATTGGAAAGATGAGGACCGGCACAAAATTCTTCATAATCCCCCTGCTTATAAAAGCTGATAGGAATTTCTTCATCCAGTTCCCGTATCAACTCCAGTTTATAGGGTTCCTTTTTCTCTTCCATATATACCATGGCATCGGCTTTTGATATTTCAAAAACCTGAATGGACAAAGACTCTTTTACAATCTTTTTCATTTCCTTTTCCACTTCTGCCAGATGCCCTTCTGTAAAGGGGAATGAAAACTCAAAATCATAGTAAAAACCATTTTCTATGGCCGGACCAATGGCACACTTTGTATCCGGATACAGACGTTTTACTGCCTGCGCCAACACATGTGCACTGGTATGCCAAAATGCTTTTTTTCCCTCCTGCTCTTCAAATCCCGCTTCTACCACTTCTCCATTTTTTCGTAGAACTTTCATTGCTTGTTGCTCCTTTCTTTTATGACCTTTTATTTTTCGAAACAACATAAGAAAAGCACCCATAAGACCATAATTGTATCGTCTTAAGGGTGCATTCAGCACGGTTCCACCTTAACTTTTCACTTCAGATTCTATCAAATCCTATCCTTTAA
>JBJENT010000260.1:0-5960 GCA_051880335.1 Lachnospiraceae bacterium | reverse complement strand
TGCAAAGAACATTTTATCCTGAATATATCCTACAAACTTTCTTGCAAATTCCAGAAAAAGCGTTATACTATGTGTTACACATGTTAACGAAAAAGCAACTATACAATTGAGGTGAAAAAATGAGCGAATATACCAATCCATACACAAATGACCCAGAGCAGTCAAATAATGATCAACAGAATGCTTCCGGCTATAACCAGCAATATCAGAACTACGGTCAGCAGGGTTATAACCAGCAGTATCAGAATTATGGCCAGCCGGGTTATAATCAGCAGTATCAGAATTATGGCCAGCCGGGTTATAATCAGCAGTATCAGAATTACGGTCAGCAGAATTACAACCAGCAGTACTACAATCCACAAAATATGCAGCAGACTATGCCTGCCTCAGATGTTCCGGGCATCTGGAATCTGCTTATCATGATCTTATTCCCACTCTCCTATGTGATTGGCTTTATTACCATGCATGAGCTTATGAATCAGGATGTTATATATGATATCCTCAACGGTTCCATGGACGCTATCATATATTCTCCGCTTTATAACTCATTGTCCATCGTTGGATCCCTGATTTCTCTGGCAATGCTGGCATTTTCTATTGTAGATATTGTTTTGATTCATCAGCGTGGTTATAAGATTCTTGGACTTATCTTATTTGCCATTTTATTCCGTCCGGGTTATTTTATCTGGCGCGCATATGTACTGCACAAACCGAAAATGCCATATATACTCTATACCATTGCGATTGGAATCATGCTTCTGTCCTACATAGCATATGTTTTCTTCACTACCTTTAGCCTGGTGATGAGTATTATTCCATATATGTAATTTTGGGTGGCAAAGTCTCTCTTCGAAAGAAGTTTTAAACTATTTTGGGGAGATGCAGAATTGTAGAAAGTAATATTTAAGCCGACATTTCACTATTCGTTTTGAAATGCCGGCTTATGTTTTGCCAAAATATGATTCAGGGTTGTAGGACAAAAAGAAGGGAAAAGTTCCTACACACAGTAAGGCAAAAAAACAAAGCTAAAATACCATATCACTCCACGTCCACAGCCGGAATGATCCCATGTCTTACAAATGCAGTATATACTCCGTCCTTTTCCACAGAATCTGTTACTTCATCCGCATGTATCTTCACTTCATCTAAAGCATTTCCCATGGCAATGCCGATGCCTGCTGCCTTAAGCATGGAAATATCATTTTCGCTGTCACCGATTGCAATGGTATCCTTTATATCCCAATTCAAATAATCGGCAAGCAACTTTAAAGCATATCCTTTATCATAACTTCTTTTGCAGATTTCGCCACAGTTCCCCAAGGGACCCGGCTGGCTGAATGTATTTACCTCGAAACCTTTCTCCTGCAAAAGAGTTCTCCAGTATTCTTTATTTTGATCAGACATGTAGTAGGACACCTTATGGATATTTTGGGGATATTCTATCTCACCTATTTCATTCTCACTTAATTCCTTCACATTCCTGAAAATCGCTTTTTCCGGAGCCCCTTCCAGACATGCCAGCAAGGTATCCTTATGGCTTTTTTTCATATAGATGCCGTCATAAGCTTCATACACACAGATGGAATTGGCCTTTTCCAGTTCATCCATGAGAAACCCAATTTGCTCCTCTGTCAGATATTCTGCTGCAATCAGCTTTTCTTTCCAGGTAACTGCTGCTCCTGCTGCACTGATGATTCCATCAAAAATACCTTCCTTCATTTCTTCCGGAACCTGGGAATGACATCTGCCTGAACAGATGCACACTACATTTCCCTCCTGTCTTGCTTTTGCAATGGCATATCGTACTTTTTCCGACATTTTCTGATTCCTGTCGATCAGAGTGCCATCAATATCCAGTACGATCAGTTTTTTAGAAAGTTCTTTTCTATGCATATTTCCACCTTCCGCATATCCTTCTTTGTATCTCTGTACTATATTTCACTTCATTTTTATTCTTCACTTCTATTCGGCATTTTCCTTCCGGTTGTGCCCATCCAAAAGGAAACAATTTTCCGGCATCCGCATACTATATTTTAATATCTTTTATGAGGAATCTTTATGAAAAAAAATCCACGTAAAGCAGCAAGTCTGCTTCTTACCATCATCACATTATTTTCCACCATACTCATCATGACCGGATGCGGTCAAAAAAATGCCGATGCACCGGTGAAAGAAAAAACACCTGTGATTTTGAACGAAGTAGCACATTCCATTTTTTACGCTCCCATGTACGTTGCAATCGAAGAGGGATATTTTGCCCGGGAAGGCATTGATCTTGAACTGGTAACCGGCTACGGCGCTGATAAAACCATGACAGCCCTCCTCACCGGAGAAGCCGATATCGGTTTCATGGGTGCAGAGAGTACCCTCTATACCTATGCCGAAGGAAATACCGATTATGCAGTAAACTTTGCACAGCTTACCCAGAGGGCAGGCAACTTCCTGGTAGCCAGAGAGCCCATCGAAGATTTTAAATGGGAAATGCTGAAAGGGAAAAATGTACTGGGTGGCAGAGCAGGTGGCATGCCGGAAATGGTATTTGAATATATTCTATCCCAAAACAACATAAATAAATCTGACCTTACCATCGATCAGTCTATTGACTTTGGTTCTACTGCTGCTGCTTTCTCAGGCGGTCAGGGTGACTTTACTTTGGAATTTGAGCCCCATGCAACAGCTCTGGAAGAAAAAGGAGACGGTTATGTAGTGGCTTCCCTGGGAGAGGCTTCCGGCTATGTTCCATATACTTCCTTCTCTGCTAAAAAGAGCTTCATAGAGGCAAATCCAGACATCATTTCTGCCTTCACCAAAGCTCTCCAGAAAGGTATGGAATACTGCGATACCCATACACCGGCTGAAATCTCCAAAGTGATCAAACCACAATTTCCGGAAACCGATCTGTCTACCATAGAAACCATTGTCTCCCGTTATGCTGCCCAGGACACCTGGAAAACAGACCTTGTTTTCACAGAGGATGCTTTCTTATTACTGGAAAATATCCTGATGGATGCCGGAGAACTACAATCCCCACTTCCTTACGAAGATTTAGTGGACACCACCTTTGCAAAGCAGGCTGCAAACTAGTATAACAGTTTCTTAATAATCGAACTTTTTACGCAGAAATTTATCAATCTGCTATTTAACAAAATGCACAGAATAAGATTGTCGGAATGACTTTAGCATAATGGAATGTCGACACCTTGCTCTGTGCATTTTTATACTGAAAAATCTTATTCTACTACAGTTTCTGCAGTTTTATCCTAAAAAGTCTTATACTATTATAGTTTCTGCAGTTCCTCTAAAAGCTGTTCTTCACTGGTAACAACGATGCCGGAAAATCCCAGCTTTCTTGCTGCCTCCACGTTATCCTCCCGGTCATCAAAGAAAAGACAGTCTTCTGCCTTCAGGTCGTACTTATCCAAAAGATACTGATAGATTTCCGGTTCCGGTTTCACATGATGAATCTGATAGGAAATCACTTCCCCATCCACCAGTTCTTCGATACCGGTATCCTTTAAATGGATATTCAGAAGCTCTCCCGAATAATTGGAAAGCAGATACATTTTGTATCCTTTCTTTCGAAGGAGCTTCATCTCTTCCCAGATCAAAGGTCTTTTTACCCGCATCAGCTCTGCATGTTCAAAAAACCATTTGACATCCTCTGCCAGTTCCGGAATATCCTTTATCGCATATTCTACCATCTCTGCTGTTGTGATAAGTCCTGCATCATACTGACTCCAATAGGGAGAATTAAAAACCGTTCTGCCGATTTTCCATGCTGATTCCTCGGGCATCCCGTGATCCACCATCAGCATATCCTGCCAGCGGTATCCGATTAATACACTTCCAATATCAAAAATAATATGTTTCATATTGATTCCTTTATTTATTCCTTTATTTATTCCTTTATTTCTTCCGCCAGCTGTTCCAGATACATCCAGCGTTCCATTTTTTCCTCCAGTTTTTTCTCCGTTTCTTCCTTCTCTGCATTCAGCTCATTTAAACGTATGAAATCACTGGCACAGTTTTCCATCTGATCATCCAGTTCTTGCAATCTGTCTTCCAGCTCTGCAATTTCCTCTTCGATATGTTCATAATCCCATTGTTCCTGAAACGTGAATTTCCGTTTCCGGCTTGAGGCACTTTGTTTTTTCCAGTCTTCTTTGCTGCTTTGTTTTTCCTGGGCAGTTTTTGCCGGTCTTTCATTCAGGCTCTGCATTCCTGCCAGAATGTCCGGATTTTCTTCCATTCTCTTTAACAGATAATCCGTATAACCGCCTTCATACTGTTTCAGGCTTCCATCCGGTTGAAACGCAAAAATTCGTCCCACAGTCCGATCCAGGAAAAATCTGTCATGGGATACAATGATGACAATGCCCTGAAAATGATCCAGATAATCTTCCAGAATGGCAAGAGTAGTAATATCCAGATCATTCGTCGGTTCATCCAGAATCAGCACGTTGGGGGCTTCCATCAGCACCCGGAGCAGAATCAGTCTCCGCTTTTCTCCGCCGGACAGTTTTCCAAGTGGTGAATACTGGGCTGAACGAAGAAACAGAAATCTCTCCAGCATCTGTGAAGCGGAAACCATCCCATCCGTTGTCTGTACATATTCTGCTGCTTCTTTGATGTAATCAATCAGCCTCTGCTGCGGGTCCATCTTTGCCTGTGCATCTTCTATCATCTGACTGTAATATCCGATTTTTATGGTGGAACCGACGATTCTCTCTCCTTCATCCGCTTCCATCCTGCCTGCAAGAATCTTCATCAGTGTGGTTTTTCCGCAGCCATTTGGTCCGATGATTCCGATTCGGTCATTCTTCAAAAAGATATAGGTAAAATCCCGGATGATCTGTTTTCCATCATAGGACTTACTTATGCCATGCAATTCTACTGTTGTCTTTCCCATTCGAGACATGACCGAACCCATCTCTACTTTGCCATCTGTCTCCGGAGACCTCATGTTTTTCAGTTCTTCATAGCGGTTTAAGCGGAACTTCTGCTTGGTGGAACGGGCTCTTGCCCCACGCTGAACCCATTCCAGTTCCGTTCGCAAAAGAGATTTTCTCTTTCGGTCACTGGCAAGGGCCATCTCTTCCCGCTCTGCTTTTAATTCCAGAAAACCGGAATAGTTTTCCTGATAGGAATATATTTTCCCTTTATCCAACTCTACAATGCGGTTACATACACTGTCCAGGAAATACCGGTCGTGGGTTACCATGATGATGCTTCCACGGAAGTTCTGCAGATAGTTCTGCAGCCACTCCGTCATTTCATAATCCAGGTGGTTTGTAGGTTCATCCAGCAAAAGGATATCTGCATCCGATAAAAGAACCGATGCCAGTGCCAGCCTTTTTCTTTGTCCACCGGACATGGCTGTGGTCTTTTGTTCAAAATCAAAAAGGCCAAGCTTGGTTAACATAATCTTGGCTTTTGTTTCTCGGTCCACCCGCTCAGACTCCGGACATCTTCCCACCACTGCATCCAGGACTTTATCCTCAGGGTCAAAATCCGGATGCTGGGGCAGATACCGGATCACCAGATTGGAAGCGGTAATACGCTTTCCCTCATCCGTCTCTTCCTTTCCTGCAATGATTTTAAGAAGAGTAGACTTTCCGGTTCCGTTAATGCCTACAATTCCTACTTTCTCCCCTTCCTGCAGGTAAAAGTCTGTCTCATCAAAAACTTTTCTCTCTGTAAATACCTTCGAAATGTGTTCTAGTGTAATGATATTCAAATTCGTACCTTACGCTTTCTTACTGATTCTCTATATTTATCCGGATATTCTGTCTCGATCCCGATCTCAGTATTTTCCCGGGTACTCAGTTCCGGTCTGGGTCTGCATCATATTCACAAAAGGCTCCGGATTCTGGCGCATCAGAAGCAGACTGTTAAATGCCATCAAGAGCATCTTATCTTTATTATGTCTCATATCCGCCACATCCTGATCCATTGTCGCT
>JBJENT010000259.1:0-5995 GCA_051880335.1 Lachnospiraceae bacterium | reverse complement strand
ATATACTTTTCACACCCTTTTTTGAATTATACCTTTTTACGCTTTTTTCTGCATAAAAAAATGCCCTTATCCTCAAACACCAATTTTACCCAATTGATATTTCAGAATAAGGGCTGTATCTTTATTTGATTTTGCCAGCTCTACTTCTCTTTCAAAAAAATCTTCATAATCGCTTCTTTCAGACTTCCTTCGGAAGTTCCCAGAATCCGTTCTGTATGATAAATAAATCCTGCGATTCGCTGTTCCATTCCTTCTTCATTCTGTTCATACATATCATCGAAAGCCACGTGGGAATAGATCATGATCATTTCAGCAGCTTCCCGGGGATAATCGGTCTGAAAAATCCCCTGCTGTATTCCTTCCTCAACGATCTGGGTGATAATGGGAATGATACCGAACAACAGGCTGTCCCGCATTTTCTGGTGCATCAGGGCGTTTTGAGGCTTATGAATCTGTTTCATAACCTCATCGCCGATACCGGAATCTATATTCAGAGCCATCACAGCCTGAGTCATTTTTTCTGTCACAGAAAGATGTTCATCCTTTGCCACTTTTGAGGCTTTCGTCATTCCCTTGGTCACGATTCTCTGGATTACAGCATCCAGAATATCTTCCTTGGACTTAAAATGATAATATAAGGTTCCTCTGGCGATTCCAACCCTGTTTAAAATATCGTTGGTACTGGTATGATCAAATCCATACATTCCAAACAGCTCTTCTGCCACATCCAGAATTTCATTTTTTCTTTCTTCTGCTTCTTTTACAACCCGCATGTTCCATTCCTATCTGCTCTGCTGCATTTTTCATATTTCTTCTGCAACAACCTTGCACACTTTTTTTTCACATTACTTCTGCATCAACATTTATTTCTCACGATATTCCATGCAAATCCGCTCTGCCTCTTCTCTTACTGCAAAAAAAGCGTTTACTACTTCCGGATCAAAATCTTTTCCGCTTCCTTCTGCAATAATCTGAAAGCATTTATCCAGTGGCATAGCATCTCTGTAACAGCGTTTCTGGGAAATCGCATCAAATACATCTGCCACCGCCATGATACGTGCACTCAGCGGAATAGCGTAATTAGCCAGACCATCCGGATAACCTTTTCCATTCCATTTTTCATGATGATACCTGCATACTTCATAAGCGATTTCCTTGTAATCGTTATCATTCATGTTTTTCAGTACGCCATCCAGCATTTCACTTCCTTTTATGACATGCTGTTTCATGATTTCGTATTCTTCATCTGTCAATTTGCCGGGTTTTGTAAGAATGGCATCCGGCGTGGCAATTTTTCCAATATCATGAAGAGGTGCTGCCTTAATCACATTCTCTGTGAAATCCACTGTGATTCTTTCTTCATACACTCTTCTGTCACGCAGCTGTTTCACAATGATCCGGACATATTCACTTGTTCTTTTGATATGTCCACCGGTATTTTCGTCTCGATTTTCCACCAGATCTGCAAATCCTACAACCATCGTATCGTAATTTCTTCGAAGTTCATCAAAGGCAGGATTTTCCAGATTCAAATAAATGCCAATGGTAACAATGGTGATTCCCAGAGAGGTAATCAAGGTTTCCGGGCATATAGCCTGTATGGAACAGACCACTGCCAGTACAGCAATAAACGTTAAAAGAGAAATTCTTTTGCTCATACCGATATATCTCCAGGCATGATACAATTCGTAAACACATTCCAGAATATAGATAAATCCCACGATAAAACATGTTTGGGCCGACAGCCCCATAGAATAATCAGTCCAAATCCCTGTTCGGAAATTCAGAAACGGAATAAATACAAGAATTAAAATATTGCTGATGGCCCATGGAAAATACAGAAAAATCTTTGTTTGAAGGGATTGCTTCTGTTTTCGTATTCCCTTTCTAAGGTAACGGAACAACAGAAAAATAAAGGTATTCAAACCAATAAAAAACCCTGCATGAACCAGCAGATTAAACCATTTCGGAATCACATCCGGGAAATTAACTGTGCAGGCTGAGATCCCATCCAATATAACCGTAGCGATACTGATGCCAAGTATCTCATCATAAAAGGACTGGGTGGATTGTCTTCCATACTTATGACATTCATAAAAATAATTCAGTGCAATATAAAGCAATATGATTAGACAGGCAATCTGCATTTTTGCATATGCAATCAAAAACATGCTTTTTCCTCCTTGGTACAAGTTCTCTTTTGTATTGTAAAAAATGCTTTTCTAAACAGATATTCCCCTTACTTCAAAAACCCAGACCGACTTTTTGTCAGTCTGGATTTTATGATAACAACTGCCTATGGGATTGTCAAGGAAACGATCGTTTTCTCAATTATCCCGGCGGATATATTTTGTTGTAATACTTTCTCCATGCTCCACCATTTCCCGTACGGTTCCGGTGAAAACCACCTCGCCACCACTGCTGCCACCATCCGGACCGATATCAATGATATAGTCCGCCTGTTTCATCACATCAATGTTGTGCTCAATTACGATAACCGTATTGCCTTTGTCCACCAGACTCTCCAAAAGCTCCATGATCTTTCCCACATCCGACGCGTGAAGTCCTGTAGTAGGCTCATCCAGCACATAAATGTTTCCTTTCTGATCCAGATATTTTGCCAGCTTCAGTCTCTGTCGTTCGCCGCCGGAGAGCGTGGAAACAGGCTGTCCCAGTGACAGATAATCCAGCCCCACATGAATCATTGCTTTCAGATACTTACTGATTTTTTTGTGATCCCGGAAAAACTCATAGGCATCCGAGGCAGACATGGATAAAATCTCCTGGATGTTTTTGCCCCGGTATTGATAAGAAAGCGCTTCCTTACTGTATCTTTTTCCTTCACAGGCTTCGCAAACCGTGGTCACCGGATCCATAAAGACCAGTTCGGTAACAACCATACCTTTTCCGCCGCAAACCGGACAGGCGCCCTTACTGTTAAAAGAAAATAATCCCGGATTCACATGGTTTTCTTCTGCCATCACTTTTCGTATTTCGTCAAAGATGCCCAGGAATGTAACCGGTGTAGAACGTCCGGTGGCTGTGATGGCAGACTGATCTACCAAAACTACCCTGTCCTCATATTCTTTTGCAAACACATCCCGAATCAGACTGCTTTTCCCGGAACCGGCCACACCGGTTACTACCGTTAACACGCCAACCGGTATATCTACCGACACGTTTTTCAGATTATGCTTGCAGGCGTTCCGGATTGGCAGAAATTCCCGGGGCTTTCTTGGATTCTTTTTGATTTCCACTTTCTGCTTCATGGCTTCTCCGGTCAAAGTTCCGGAGACAAGCAGACTTTCATAACTTCCCTGAAATAAAATCTGTCCGCCATTTTTTCCTGCCAGGGGGCCCACATCGATTACTTCGTCTGCAATGGAAATCACATCTTTATCATGTTCCACTACCAGTACTGTGTTTCCCCGATCCCGCAGGCTTTTCAAAAGATTGGTCATGCGGTGCACATCCCGGGGATGCATTCCGGTACTGGGCTCGTCAAAAATATAAGTCATTCCGGTCAGTGCGCTTCCCATATACCGCACCAGTTTCAGTCTCTGGGCTTCTCCGCCGGAAAGTGTGGAAGACTCCCGATTCATGGAAAGATAGGGAAGTCCGATATCAATCATTCTGGTGAGGGAGGCTACCAGAGCATCCACGATAGTGGCTGCTCTCGGATCATCGATGGTTTTCAGCACTTCCACCAGTTTGGAGAATTCCATTTCACACATTTCATTGATATCATATCCGGCCACTTTACAGGAAAGTGTCTTTTCATTCAGTCGTTTTCCATGACACACCGGACAAACTTTTTCGGACACCAGAGACATCATCCGTTTCACAGAAGCCTCTTTGATCAGGGAAGTATCTCGGTTCAGCAGCATCTTATTCAGATAATTTGCGACTCCTTCCACCTGCTTCGATATTCTCTTTCCATCCGACGTATCGGCTCCATACAGCAGCCTGTTTCTTTCGGTTTCTGTAAAATCCTTCCACTTTTTATCCAGCGGAAAAATATTTGCTTCCTCATACTTTTTCCAGTACCAGTTGCCCACATGAAATGCCGGCAGATCTGCCATGCCTTCCATCCAGGTTTTCTCCGGGTCAATCCGGTCTTCATAATCTACTGTCATTACTTTTCCGATTCCGAAACACTCCGGGCACATACCGTTGGGGTCATTAAAGGAAAAGTAGGACGCTGTTCCCGCGTAAGGCTGTCCGATTCTGGAAAACAGCAGCCGGAGGGCTGAATACATGTCACTGATGGTGCCAACTGTGGAACGGGAGTTACCACCCAGCCTGCTTTGATCAACGATTACCGATGCCGACAGATTCTCAATTTTATCTACCTTCGGCTTTTCGTATTTCTCCAGACGCCCTCTGATCCAGGCGGAATAGGTCTCATTCATCTGCCTCTGGCTCTCTGCTGCAATGGTATCAAATACGATACTGGATTTGCCGGAACCGGAAACACCGGTGAAGACTACTATCTTCTCTTTCGGAATCTCCAGCGAAATGTTTTTCAGATTGTTCTGTTTTAATCCCTGAATTACTATTTTATCGTGCATCATTTTTACCCTCCTGCTGTTGTATTGACATGATTCTATACCCTTACCATAAGGGGAGAGTCAATAGGGAGTTCTATCATATAAAAAGAATCATGAATTTACTTCAGACAGTTCCAAACATAGCTTATAATTTATATTGTGCAAAAGTAACGGTACGGTCAGCATTTAAAATAAAGAATTCAGTTGCTTTATCTGTTTTTATACCAGATAAAATGATCAAATTTTCTTTTTCTGTGTTCTACAGTAATGTCAAATTCATCAAGCTTTCCCGTAATGTAATCATTATATTCCTGGTACATGAAATCATCTTTCCACTTTTGAATCTGTCCTTTTGTGATATCACTGAAATATCTGGGAAGATATTCCTTCAGAACCGTATCAAAAATAGAATAGTCATCTCTTCCATAAATGCTCCTGTTATGATAGCAACAATACTTGGAGGCAAAGGAAAATAAATTTATTTTTCCATTACTTCTTGCAATCTCATTTACGACTTCTGGATCACCTGCCTGTATTCTGGCATCAATGTCCGGAATTGCTGCAATAATGCTGGACAATTCAACCATGTTGATTTTACTTTTATGCTGTGACAGATGGGTGGAATTAGTAATATCTATAAGCCCAACCTTCATAGCAACGAAATCCGGATTTGTATTTCCGGGAAACTTTCTAAGGCACCTGGAAATCAATTCATTTTCCGGCCCATAATTATCTGTTTCCTGAACCAACTGTTCTACTTCTTCAATCGCCTCATTTGTTATCACATCATTAGAAACATCTCGATATCCCTTTTTTGTCGAGATTTTCTTTTCCGGCATTATAACCTCAATACCTGATAATGAATAATAGGATGGATTACTTCCAGAACGTATTACAACACCGGACCTCACCAACCCTGTCAAGGCAGCGTATATATTCGGACTATGACTTCTATCTCCGTAAATAGCCTCTGCCAAGGCACTTTGTGTCATCGATCCATTTTCATGTAATAAAGTAAGTATTGTCTCTTTTTGACTCATATGCTATTTTTCCCTTGTAATTCCTGTAACTGGGTCAAATAGGAAATAGTGGTTGTGTGTTCCAGTGTATATTCCAATACGTCAAGCGTCTGCTCAATCCGCTGCAGTGCAGCTTCCTTTTCCTCATCCCGGGCCACCATAATCTCCAGTTCCAAAAAACTCCCAAGTCCCTCAACCTGATCCAGACAGGCATTCATGTCCTCTTTGGAGTACTGATATCTTTCCTTTACAACCTGAGGCTCTACCACATGATATCCTAATGCCTGTAAAATATGAGACATTTCCGCAAAATCTGCCACCTGGGTCTCATACTCCGATCTGGTCATGGTTTTATCATCGGATTTTTGATCTTTAAAATTAATCTGGCATATCACCTGTCCGGTCTGCAGATCTGTCACTTCCCGG
>JBJENT010000258.1:0-6026 GCA_051880335.1 Lachnospiraceae bacterium | reverse complement strand
TTTCCTCCATTTTTTCTATTTGATAAGTTGTTTTCAAGATATCATCTGTGGGCAGACGCCCATCAGATATAGGTCAGCCGGATTATTCAGCTGCTGGTGCTTCTTCTGCAGGTGCTGCTGCTTCTGCCGGTGCTCCACCCTGCTCTGCGATCTGATTAAGAACACGAGCAAGATTTGTAATAGGTGACTGTAAGCTGCCAAGCAATTTGGAAAGAAGTTCTTCTCTGGATGGAATCTCAGATACCTTCTGAATACCAGCTGCATCGTATACGGTACCTTCTACAACACCACCTTTGATTTCAAGCTTCGGTGCTGTTTTTGCAAATTTGCAAAGTACTCTTGCAGCTGCTGTAGCATCAGCGGATACAGCCATAGCACTTGGTCCTTCCAATAAATTGGAAAGTCCTTCACAATCAGTTCCTTTGAATGCAAAGTTCATGAATGTGTTTTTGTAAACCTTATAAGAAACGCCTGCTTCACGAAGCTGTTTACGAAGTTCTGTATCCTGTTCTACTGTTAATCCACGGTAGTCAACAAGAACAACTGTTGCAGCATCTTTGATGGATGCAGAAATCTCTTCAACGATAGGTTTTTTGAGTTCTACTTTAGCCATTTTCTTACCTCCTTATAGTTTTCGTTCGCCGAAAGGAGTTCTTTTATGAAAAAAGCCTCCCTGAAGACAGGAAGGCAAAAGTTCTCTTAATCCAACTCTTTCCTCGGTAGGCGACAAAGCTTACGGATCATCCAGTGGGATGCTCCACCTACTGTCTTCGGCATGGTTTTATAACCTTGTATACTTTATCATGTGTATGACCCTGTTGTCAACACTTTATTTCATTTTCTCTTCCACCAGCATATTCGTCATCACTGGAATATTCCTCAGAACGTCACAAACCCGTCCCCATCAATGGTTACCGTTTCGGAAATACTTCTCATATAGGAAAGCACCCTTTCCTTTTCCGATCCGGACAGCAGTTTGGTGGAGCAACCCGCCTGCCGGGCCGGTAAAAACTGAAAGCTCTTCAGTTCTCCCCCAAGCAAGGTCACCTTCACAAGGCAGGTGTCACAGGTACCGGAGTTAAACCAGTAGTTCCCCAAACTGTAAATAACCGGCACACCGGAAACAGATGCGATAGGCTGCAATACATGAGGATGGTCTCCGATGATCAGATCCGCTCCGGCTTCTGCAATTTTTCTGGACAGATCAGGCTGTGCCCAATCCAGTTCATCGGTACTTTCCGTGCCCCAATGAATGTAGGTCACCACAAAATCGCTTTCCGCCTTAGCTTCTGCTATGCGGTCAAACAGCTCTGTTTCTTTGAAACATCGGAACACACCGGGTGCGGTCTCTGTGGCGCCCCTGGTATCAGGATGATCAAATCGTTCAATCTGGGTGGCCGCGAGAAATGCGATTTTCACATCACCCAATTGAAAATATACCGTCTGCGTGGCATCTTCTAAATTAAGGCCGGCTCCTACAAAAGGCATTTCCGCATTATTTAAGGTATCCAAAGTATCTAATAAGGAAATTTCTCCATAGTCATAGGTGTGATTGTTTGCAATGGATACAATATCCACACCCAAATCGTCCAAAACCGATACCGCCTGAGGATCCGCCCTGAAAGTATAAGTTTTCCCCTCCGTAGGAATCCCTCTGTTTGTATAGGTGAACTCATTATTTATCATAAAAATGTCGGCATTCTGCATTTCCCATAATGCATCTTCTGAGAAACTGTCATACACGCCGCCTGTCCTGTTTTTCAAGGTAGCCCCGATGGCATATTCATCATCCAGCAGCACGTCTCCGGCAAAAAGAAGGGTGATTTCATCACTTTGAAACTCTCTTTTTTCGATCAGGATACGTCCTTTTTCATTTTTCAGGTATCCCTTTTCATCAAAGCCCTCCCCGGACCGGTCATTTTCCACCTCTTCTTCCTGACTTTCCATATTTTCAGAAGCCGGAATGGTATCCCAGAGCACTTCTTCCCAGGCAGAGGCAGACTTCTCCTGTTTCCCAAAGAAATCCCTGTGTCCTTTCTTTGCCAGACCGGCAATAGCCTGGTCCTTGTTTTGGAGCAAAGAAAAAACCAAAAGAATAGAAACGCCTACCAGCAGAACGATCACCAAAGTTTTTAGAAAGATGGAGAAATATGCAGTTTGTGTTTTCGTTTTTTTCTTGTCTCCCATGTATATTATTATACACCAAACACTGATCTTTTCCACGCAAAAAAGGTGCAATCCTGCGATTACACCTTTTTATCTTTATAAATCTTATCTTTATTCACTTAATCTTTGCAAATCCAATCTTTGCAAGCTTAATCAACGCTAGCTTAGTCTTTATAAAATATGATCTGCACTCAGATTATGCGTATTTAGCTGTGGAAACTTTTACACCAGGTCCCATTGTAGAGGAAAGAGTAAGACTCTTAATATACTGGCCTTTTAATGCGCTTGGTTTTGCTTTTACAATAGCACCAACTAAAGCATCAAAGTTTTCCATAAGCTGTTCTTCTGTGAAAGATACTTTACCGATTGGGCAGTGGATAATGTTTGCTTTGTCTAATCTGTATTCGATCTTACCAGCTTTGATATCCTTAACAGCTTTTGTTACGTCCATTGTAACTGTACCAGCTTTAGGGTTTGGCATTAAACCTTTTGGACCAAGTACTTTACCAAGACGACCAACAACGCCCATCATATCCGGTGTAGCTACAACTACGTCAAAGTCTAACCAACCTTCGTTCTGGATCTTTGGAATCAGCTCGTCACCGCCAACATAATCTGCGCCGGCTGCTTCTGCTTCGTTTAATTTCTCGCCTTTTGCAAATACCAAAACTTTAACAGTTTTACCTGTACCGTTTGGTAATACTACTGCACCACGAACCTGCTGTTCTGCATGACGTCCATCACAGCCTGTTCTAATGTGAATTTCAACAGTTTCATCAAATTTAGCTGTTGAAGCTTTTTTTACAAGAGCAAGCGCATCTGCTGCATCGTACTGAACGGCACGATCAACAAGTTTAGCTGCTTCTACATATTTCTTACCATGTTTCATTGTCGTTCCTCCATTAATCTTCTACTGTGATACCCATACTTCTAGCAGTTCCGGCAATCATGCTCATAGCTGCTTCAAGGCTGGCTGCATTTAAATCAGGCATTTTTGTTTCAGCAATTTCCTGCAGTTTTGCTTTGGAAATTGTAGCAACTTTTGTTTTGTTCGGTACTGCGGAACCTGATTTGATGTTACAAGCTTTTTTCAGAAGTACTGCAGCAGGTGGAGTCTTTGTAACGAAACTAAAACTTCTATCTGCGTAAACTGTGATAACTACAGGGATGATCACATCACCTTTATCAGCAGTTCTAGCGTTGAACTGTTTTGTAAATTCAACGATGTTTACACCATGCTGTCCAAGTGCAGGACCAACCGGTGGTGCTGGTGTAGCTTTACCAGCAGGGATCTGTAATTTGATATATCCTTGAACTTTCTTTGCCATAACGGCACCTCCTAATAATAAATTGTGGTCAGGCGCCCCTCGTGAGGCTCCCACTGCCATTCTGTCACGATACCACCCCGGATCAACAACTCTTTGTTATCAGAAGCGGCAGTATGCTCTGCATGCAAAGCCAAAACAGACATGACATTTACTACCATATATCAACCGGACAAGCCGGGTAATACCTAAGTTAACCACAAAAACTAAGATATAATGGTTACTCTCGCAATTTTTTAGAGTTTGCGGACCTCTGCGAAACTGATCTCAACAGGTGTTTCTCTACCAAACATCTCAACATTGATGGTTACGGTCTGTTTATTGAGATCCAGTCTCTGAGCGACACCAACTGTGTCTTTCCATGCGCCGGCTACTACCACGATGGTATCACCTTCGCTAAAGTCAATACTGATATTATCTACACGAATGCCTAGAGGTTTCATCTCTGCTTCTGTAAGCGGAACAGGTTTACTTCCCGGTCCAACAAATCCGGTCACACCTCTTGTATTGCGCACAACGTACCAGGTTTCATCGTTCATAACCATATTGACCAGAACATAACCCGGGAACATCTTTTTCTGAACTGTTTTTTTCGCACCGTTCTTTACTTCGACTACGTCCTGCATAGGCACGCGAACCTCCAGAATCT
The DNA here is from genome assembly GCA_051880335.1 of Lachnospiraceae bacterium. Classification (GTDB taxonomy): domain Bacteria; phylum Bacillota; class Clostridia; order Lachnospirales; family Lachnospiraceae; genus 1XD8-76. The sequence goes on along the minus strand of JBJENT010000258.1, from coordinate 1,886 downwards.
CATCCTGAAGATTTCTGTTTTCGATTGTTTTCTCGATATTGGCTTTTACCTTATTTTCATACCCAGAATAAGTATGAACTACAAACCAGTTTGCTTCTGCCATACAATAAACCTCGCTCCTACATTGTCAGGAAATTAACACCATACTGTACAATGAAATCTAATATGGTAATAATGACTCCCAACACCAGAGAAACAGCTACAACAGCAATGGTCTGTCTGGTCAAAGACTGTTTGTCAGGCCATGTGATTTTCTTGAATTCTGTTTTTACGCCATCAAAGAAACTCGGTTTGTTTCCTGTTTTAGAGGAATCTCCCATCTCATACTCCTTCTCGAACGAATCTGTCGTTCGCAACTACACGTAAGTCTGTTAAAACTTCACTTTTACAAACTCCTTTTAGAATCTGTAATGTCACATAAAACAAAATTACTTTGTTTCTTTGTGTAATGTGTGAGTTTTGCAGAATCTACAATATTTCTTCATTTCCATTCTGTCTGGATGTGTCTTTTTGTCTTTTGTAGTATTGTAGTTACGCTGTTTACATTCTGTACATGCTAATGTAATTCTTGTACGCATTCTTCCACCTCCAAGTGCCTTTCTACATATTCTTAAATCTCGAAATCGAAATATTTCTTTGTTTTTATGGCACTATCTGTCGACAGTGATTTTTGAGCATAAAAAAAAGACCTAAATCTCATCTCGTCTGATAAATATAACATACCCTATGTCAATGAGTCAATGCCTTTTTCGGATCCATTTCAATTTTTTCAGGTTTTTTTCGTGATTCTTTCATTATTTTTCCTGAATTCTTTGAAAAAAATGAATTTCTTCCTTAATAATAAGGAAAAAACTCTTGTACTTTCTCTCCCAAAATGTTATGTTTAATGTATATAAATGGCTTTTTATGTCCACTTGAAACCCTAAGTATGAGTTTACTGTATTTGCAACGGATTTGCAATAGGTGCTCATCACTATATTTCACGGAAGAAAGGAGGGGAAATGGCATGGCTTATAATGCAATTCAAGATAATCTGTATAACTACTATCTGACTGCTTATACTCCAAAGAGTGTCACCAAATATGATACACATAAAAGAAGTGAACTCCGCAGTCTCTATAATTCCATGGTCAAACTGAATAAAGAATCCCCTCTGTATCTGATTCCAAATGCCAGGGAGTCTGCCAAGCTTGCTGTGGGTATCAAAGAAAATGCCCGGGTGCTCCGCAACCAGATCGCTTCTTTAGGTGGCTTAAGCGAATCAGAACTTCTGCAGAAAAAGGTAGCCTATTCCGATCGGGAAGATATCGTCACTGCTGAATACATCGGGGATGTCACAAACGCAGGGGATGGTGAAGAGGTTCCTTCCCTGGAGCTTTCTGTCCGCACCCTTGCTTCAGAGCAGACCAATCTGGGCAGTTTTCTTCCAAGCGACAAAGGTATCACGCTGGCAGAAGGTACTTATTCCTTTGATATCGGTATCAACGATTTAAATTACGAATTTCAGTTTAATATAAACAATGGTGAAACCAATCTGGATATCCAGAATCGTCTCAGCAGACTGATCAGCAATGCAGGAATCGGTTTGAAGGCTGAGGTGGTTTCCGGAGAAGAGGGAACTTCCTCTTTAAAGATCCAGTCGGAAGCCATGGGACTAAAACCATCCCAGAACCAGATTTTTACGGTAAGTGATGATAACACCAGTAAACTTTCCGGTGTGGTTGGTTATCTGGGCATCGACTTTGTTTCCCATGAGGCAACCAATGCGAAATTCCTGTTAAACGGAGAAGAGCGGGAAGCCTATTCCAACAATTTTACCTTAGGAAAGCTTTACGAAGTAAATCTGCATGGTGTCAGTGCAGATGATGAAGATATCGCTACCATCG
>JBJENT010000257.1:0-6052 GCA_051880335.1 Lachnospiraceae bacterium | reverse complement strand
TTGTTTGGGAAGGGTATCGTAGGTCCAACAAGCTAAAACACAGCCTGCAGGGCCTACAACACCACCAAACACTTAGCGTAAGAAGATGAAATAGAAGAGGGACTGTTGCAAAATAGATTTATCTATTTTGCAACAGTCCCTTTTTGACTTCACAATCCTTATTAGATTTAATATTTATTTAATAAAAATTTTCTTGTTTTTGGAAGAAATAGGTATATAATCTGTTGTATGAAAAAATGACTGACCCGTCGGTCGGTAATGAAAATAATCATCATTAAGGATGATCGGCGTTAGGATTAATCGGTGTCTGTCAAAGCATGATTCGTGCTTGGTAAGGCATGATTTGTGTCTGGTAAGCATGATCTTTGTCTGGCAAGGTATGATCCGTGTCAGGCAAATCTGAATTTAGAATGTTTTCAGGCAGTAAAACATAAAGATAGTGATGAAAGGGAAAAGGTAAAAGTATGAGAAGATTAAGTGGAAAATTCCGGTCCGGTATGGCTCTTGCAGTTTGTACAGCTTTTGTTATGACCGGATGTGGTAACGCAGTAGAGGAGGCAGCAACGGAGGAAGCAGTACTTGTGACATCGCAGATTGCGTCAGCAGGAGATTTGACACTTACCAGCTCCTTTATCGGAACTATTTCACCGGAAGAGACAGTTTCTGTTTATCCATTGGCTTCCGGTCTGATTACAGATACATATTTTGAAGTAGGCGATGTGGTAAATGCAGGAGATGTATTATTCCAGATCGATGACGAAGTAGCAACCATTCAGGCAGAAACTGCAAGATTGTCCGCTGAACAGGCAGAACTCAGTGCAGAAAGCACTTTAGGTACCCAGCAGGATAGTCTGAATATCCAGTTAGAACAGGCAGCCATGTCTGCACAGAGCAGTTATGAGCAGGCACAAATCGCATATGTGCAGGCCAAAGATGCTTATGATGATTATGATGATAAGATTGATGCGGCAGAAAGTGCCAAAAATGGAGCGAATGAAGCAGTGGTAGCTGCGAAAGCCGATATGGAGGCAAAAGAGACCGCATATATTGCATATAAAGAAGGCTATGATGATGAGCGGTCAGGAGGAACAGAACCCTCTAATCCAACATATACAGGAGATGGTCTAAACGCTGCCAAAGCAGCTTATGAGGCAGCAAAGAGCACCTATATGAGTGCCCAAATCTCCGCAGCCTCCGCCCAGGCCACCTACGAATCCATAAAAGACGGAAAAGAGTCTGTCCGCATGGCATTTTATCAGGCACAGTCTGCCTATAAATCAGCAGATCAGAACAGAACTCTGACAGAAGAATCAGCCAACCTGACTCAGGGTGATGTCTATGAAGATACCGCAGCACAGCTCCAGGTAGGCATTGATATGGCTAATCTTTCTGCTGATTCTGCAGCCCTTGCACTTTCTTATTATACAGTAAAAGCACCTGTTTCCGGTGTGATCGAAAGCAAAAACGTAGAAGTAAATGGTATGGCAAGTTCAGGTATGCCTGCTTATACCATTGTGAATAACAACACCATGACCGTTTCCTATTATGTCAGTGAAAAGATAAAGAATACCTGCCAGCTTGGTCAGGAGATCCAGCTGGAGAGAAATGGAAAAACCTATAATGCTTCCATTACAGAGATTGGTTCCTCTGTGGATCCGCAGGCAGGTTTATTCAAAATAAAAGCATGTGTTGCCGCAACCGGAGATGAACTTCCAAGCGGTGTTACGGTAAAAATCACAGCAGATACTTACTCTGCACAGAATGCAGTGGTCATTCCATATGACGCAGTATATTATGATAACTCCGGTGCTTATGTATACCTGAATCAGGAAAACAGAGCAGTAAAACGCTATGTGGTAACCGGTATTTTTGACGATGATAATATGGTAATTGAAGAAGGCATTGATGTGGGGGATGAAATCGTTACCAGCTGGTCTCCACAGCTGACCAGCGGAGCCCTTTTGAGCACAACGATCACTCCGGCTGACGGAGCATCTGTTGAGAGTGGAAACCCAGGGGCATCTGATGGCAGTGAAAATGCAGGAGATGCTGATGAAGCTCAAGGTGCAGATTCAGCAGAGGTTGCTCAGACCTCCGAAACAGAAGAATAGGGGGCGTTTATAGATGAATTTGACAAAAACAGCCCTGAAGAGACCGGTATCATGTGTTTTGATCATTATTGCACTGTTTGTATTTGGTATCACGTCTCTGTTTGGATTTAAATTACAGTTGACTCCGGACATGGAAATGCCTATGCTGATCGTTTTGACCATTTATCCCGGTGCAGATCCGGAAAGTGTGGATGAACTGGTTACGAACGTGGTGGAAGATGCCGGTTCCATTTTAAGTGGTGTAGACAGCTATTATTCCTATTCTATGGAAAATTACTCTATGGTTCTTTTCCAGTATGAATACGGTTCCGATATCGATGACTGCTATGCAGATCTTCGAGCGGCGCTGGATACAGCGTCCCTGTCCCTGCCGGAGGATGCAAAGACCCCGACCGTTGTGGAAATGAATATGAACAGCATGCCTTGTGCTGTGATCTCTGCAGTAGAAAAGGGTGATATTGATTTATATAAAGTCATTGAAGATTCCGTGAAACCGGAACTGGAGAAAATCTCCGGTGTTGCAGAGGTTGCAACAAGCGGTGGCTCGGAGGAATACATAAAAGTAGAACTGAATGAGACTTTAATGAAACAGTATGGTCTTACCATGTCTACTTTGGCACAGAGTCTTTCAGCCTGTGATTTCAGTTATCCGGCAGGCAGCGTAAAACAGGGGTCTCAGGATGTCAATGTTATCACATCCATGACCAATAACACAGCACAGTTGTTAAAGAGTGTTCCGATCACTACTTCTACCGGAAAAGTCATTACGCTGGAAGAAGTAGCAGATGTATATAGTGCAGTAGAAGAGGAAAGCGGTGTCAGCCGGTATAACGGTCATGACAATGTCAGCATTTCCATTACAAATAAGAGCAGTTATGGTACGGTTAATGTTTGTAACAGTATCAAGAAAGCATTGACCAAGATACAGGAAGATAATCCGGCCATTGAATTTGAGATTTCCTATGATGCCAGTGAAAGTATTCTGTCTTCCCTGAAATCCGTAGGGGAAACGCTGATTTTGGGCGTTGTCCTTTCCATGGTAGTATTATTCCTGTTCTTTGGAGATTTTAAGGCCAGCCTTATCGTTGGCTCCTCCATGCCGATTTCCTTATTCCTGACTCTGGTACTGATGAAAGCAGCAGGATTTTCCATGAACGTGGTTACCATGGGATCTCTGGTTATTGCAATCGGTATGATGGTGGATTCCTCCATTGTCGTGATTGAAAGCTGCTTCCGTCTGAAAGAAAAGAAAGAAGATTTTAAAGAAGCAGCACTGGAAGGAACCAGAATTGTGACTGCTTCCATTGTGGCATCCACGATTACCACAATCGTTGTATACCTTCCGTTGGCAACCATGAAAGGTCTGTCCGGACAGATGTTTTCACAGCTTGGATTTACCATTGTGTTTGCCATGTTAGCATCCCTGATTTCAGCACTGACTCTGGTACCGCTTTTTTACACATTTTTTAAACCAAAGGAAAAAACGGAAATTCCGGTTAATCGAATCATCCGATGGGTTACCAGAGGCTATCGTAAAGTACTGCGTAAGCTGCTGAATAAACGAAAACTGGTTATCCTGGTATCGGTATTATTAGTTGTAGTTTCTATTTTCCTGGGTTCCAGTCTGGATATGGAGCTGATGACCGCAGCAGATGAAGGCATGGTAAGTGTAGATGCATCTTTCCGTCCCGGTACAACTCTGGAGACCATGAATGAAGAAATGATGAAATGGGAACAGATTGCTGCAGCAGATGAAGATGTGGAATCTTACTCCTTATCCATTGGCGGAGGTGGTATGAACTCCATGATGGGCGGCGGTGACGCCAGCTTATCCGCCACACTGAAAAAAGACCGTTCCATGTCTACAGATGAAAAGGTGGATCAGTGGAATGAAATTGCTGCAACAATGCCGGGTGTGGATATCACCATATCTTCTTCCGGAAGCAACTCTTCCTCTATGATGAGCAGCAGCAGCTATGAAATAGATTTACAGGGTGATGATCTGGAAGCACTGGAAGACTTCTCCATGGAATTGGAAGAGAAGGTCAGACAGATAGATGGAGTCATCAAAGTCAATAACTCCACAGCAAGTGCTACTACCAGAGCACAGATTGAAGTAGATCCACTGAAAGCCATGCAGTATGGCCTGACACCGATTCAGGTTGGTATGGCAATGAACAATGTAGTCAGTGGTATGGATGCCATCACCGTTACTAATTCCGGTACAGAGTATAAGGTCAAACTGGAATATCCGGAAGGGCTTTATGATAACCTGAATGATCTGATGAATGTGGAAATGTCAACGCCTTACGGGTACAGTGTTCCGATTCATGAAATCGCAGAGATTCGGTATGAAGAGGCACAGAGTACTCTGGTAAAAGCAAATGGACAGTATCAGGTCAGCCTGACAGCTTCTTTAAAGTCTGATAAAAAATTTGATGCCCAGACAGCCATAGATGAACTTGTTAAAAATACAGAATTCCCGGAACATGTACAGCCGGTTGACAACGCTATGAATGAAATGATGATGGAAGAACTGGGAGCTATCGGAAAGGCAATTCTGATTGCAGTATTTTTAGTCTTCCTGGTAATGGCAATGCAGTTTGAATCACCAAGATTCTCCTTTATGGTTATGATGTGTATCCCATTTGCTGTCATCGGATCCTTCTCTTTCTTATGGCTGGCTCATGCAACAATCAGTATGGTATCCATGATGGGATTCCTGATGCTGATGGGTATTGTAGTAAACAATGGTATTTTGTATGTGGACTCTGCGAACCAGCTTCGGGAAGAGATGGATGTTGAGGAAGCGTTGATCGAGACAGGTGCTATTCGTCTTCGTCCTATCCTGATGACATCCCTGACAACAATTCTGGCGATGATTCCAATGGGTATCGGTTTTGGTACCAATGCAGAAATGATGCAGGGTATGGCTCTGGTTATCATTGGTGGTATGATTGCTTCTACACTGCTTACTTTGATCTTATTACCAACCATTTACCTGATTATTGATAAGAGAGAAGGAAAACGCAGAAGAACAGAAAGAAAAGAACGTAGAAAAGCATTTTTTGCAAAGTTTAAAAAAGCGAAAGTATAGATATGGATGATTTAAAGAAAAAGAAAGATACATTGCCGCCCAAGGTGGCGGCGATGTACCAGGCTGTATACGATCTGCTGCTGGAAGATGTAGATCTGACAAAAGTAAAAGTTTCTGATATTACTTCCAAGGCAGGGATTGGAAAAGGTACAGCTTATGAGTATTTTGAAAGTAAAGAAGACATTATCGCAGGGGCAATATGTGAATATTTAAATAATCTGACCCGTATCGTAGAGGACCGGATGTACAGCAAAGACACCTTTATGGATGCCATGGAGTATCTGTTCAGTATCTTTGAGGAGTTTTGTGGAAGTAAAGAGCAAAATGTCTTTATGAAGATTATTCTGCTGTGTCTGGCATCTGCGCATACCGACTTTGCCTTTAAGCTGCATCAGAAATTCCAGAAGAGAAATCAGTTGGAACATAGACTTCCAAGTCCGGAGGACATGAGTTGGGAATGTATGGACCGACTGGTGGAAAAAGGCGTTCAGAGCGGAGAAGTCAGAAAAGACATCCCTATGGAATATATTTCCTTTAGCATAACCGGAAAGATAGTAACCTTTATGATGTATTTTACTCATTCAGGAGATCAAAAGTTTCAGAGCTGTCCTCTTTCTAAGACAAAGGAACTGCTGCTGGAAGAAATACGTCGGAATTTTATCAATCCAGAATGGAATGTATAGAGGATGGAGGCTTTGCAATATCCGCAATGCTATTCACATTCGTATAAAAGAAAGGATACCCGCATGAAAAAGTGGAAAAAAAGAGCAGGCAGAGTCGTAGTTACAATGGCGTTATGCCTGGCTGTGACTGCATCTGCACCGGCCAAAATCATATCCCAGGC
>JBJENT010000256.1:20461-28022 GCA_051880335.1 Lachnospiraceae bacterium | reverse complement strand
AACCAAAGGCTCTTTCCGGTGGTCAGAGACAGCGTGTAGCTATGGGTCGTGCGATTGTTCGTAATCCTAAGGTATTCCTTATGGATGAACCTCTTTCCAATCTGGATGCAAAGCTTCGTGTACAGATGCGTACAGAGATCGCAAAACTGCATCAGGATTTAGGAACAACCATCATTTATGTAACACATGATCAGACAGAGGCTATGACTCTGGGTACCAGAATCGTTGTTATGAAAGATGGTGTTATTCAGCAGGTTGATACACCTCAGAACTTATATGCTACTCCATGTAATCTGTTCGTTGCAGGATTCATGGGATCTCCACAGATGAACTTCTTAGATGCAGAAGTAAGCGTACAGGGAGATGTTGCTTCTCTGAATATTGCAGGCAAGAGCATTCCTCTTCCACCGGCAAAATCCAAAGCCCTGATCGATGGCGGTTATGCAGGCAAGACAGTTACCTTTGGTATTCGTCCGGAAGATGTATATGATTCTGAAATGTTCATTTCTGCATCACCTCAGAGTACATTTGAATCTAAGGTTAACGTATACGAATTATTAGGTGCAGAAGTATTCTTATACTTCGATCTGGCTGGATTCTCCATTACTGCCAGAGTTGATCCGAGAACCACAGCAAGACCTGGTCAGGCAATCAAGTTTGCATTTGATGTTGAGAAGATTCATGTGTTTGATAAAGAAACAGAACTTACAATCTGCAACTAATGGAAAATACAGCAGATGAAAAGCTGCAGTAAAAGAATTGCAAATTTTTAAAAAGAAAAGGGGTGCGAAAGCATCCCTTTTTTGATAAACTGGAATTACTTAGAAGAAATGGGGGGATTCCATGATTTCAAATCAGGTTATTCAGACAAGTATTGACGAGCTAAAAGGGATTACCAAGGTAGATTTTGGAGTTTTTGACCTATATGGCGAAGAGTTGGCTTCTACTTTTGATGTATCAGAGATTGAAGATGGGTTGTTGTCAGGATTTATCGAATCGCCGGCAGACAGCCAGGTGATTGGAACGCATCACCTGCTTAAGGTTTATGATGAAGAGGAAGTAAAGTTTATTCTGGATGCACGGGGACTGGGAGATGATGCCTATACCATGGGCAGAGTTGCGGTATGCCAGCTGCAGAATCTTATCATTGCATATAAAGAACGGTTTGACAGAAACAATTTTTTCCAGAATCTTATATTGGATAATCTGCTTCTGGTTGATATTTATAACAGAGCAAAACGACTGCATATAGTGGATGTACAACCGAGGGTGGTTTACCTGGTTGAGACGGTGGGAGAAAAAGACAGCATGGTGGATGAACTGATGAAAGGTCTGTTTTCTTCCCAGAACGGTGACTTTATTACAGCAGTTGATGAGAATAATGTGGTCCTGATCAAAGCGGTAAAAGAGGGCTGCTCTATGGAAGAATTGGAGCAGACTGCCCGTGTTATCATTGATATGATCAATGCAGAAGCAATGGTTAATGTAAGGGTGGCCTTTGGCGGATGCGTGAAAGAATTAAAGGATGTATCCAAATCCTATAAGGAAGCAAAAATGGCAGCAGAGGTAGGCCAGATCTTTTATCCGGAAAAGAAAGTGATTGCTTACCAGCAGCTTGGTATAGGAAGATTGATCTATCAGCTGCCTATCAATCTTTGCAAAATGTTTATTGATGAGATTTTCGGCGGAGAGTTCCCGGAGGAGCTGGATGAAGAGACTTTAATGACAGTTGATAAGTTCTTTGAAAACAATTTAAATGTTTCTGAAACAGCAAGACATCTGTTTGTTCACAGAAATACTTTGGTATACCGAATGGAAAAACTGCAAAAAGCAACCGGATTGGATATTCGGGTATTTGAGGATGCGCTTACGCTTAAGATAGCATTAATGGTGGTAAATTATATGAAACATCTGGAAGAGATGTAATAGGAACCCCCATTCTCTCATAAAATGGTCATAGGAACCATAAAGGAGGGAATGGGGTGCTTTATTTTGATAAAAGAATTCGCTATCTGCATTACTATGAAAACGGAGTGAAGCTGCAGAGCGCAGGATATGTCAATTTTCAGGTCAGGGATCAGAGATGTCTGATGAATCTTTATGTGAGAGGCCCAAGATTAATGGGAAATGGGATGGGAAAGATCTATCTGGAGTACGGATGTGTCTTTGATGACTTCCCACATATCTGGAAGGAAGAAAACGCAAAATGTAAGCGGGTTTTGCTGGATGAAATGCAGATATGGAATGGACAGGGGTCATACTATGCCAGATTGGATGCATTACATATGGCAGATACAGGACTGAGGTATGATCAGATTTGTGGAATCTGCATTGAACTGTCACAGAACCGGGTGCTATCGTCCAGATGGATTGTAGAACATACCATGCCGGAAAGGCTCACGGGAAAATCAGAGAATATAATCTTGGAAGAGTTTACGGGAATATCAGAGGATATGGTTTTGGAAGATTCTGCCGGAACAGCTGAGGACAGGGCGTCCAAAAGTAATACAGGAAAATTTTATGATAACTTCTATTTGGGAGAAGAATCTGATGTGTCTATGACAGAGGAAAAACAGGGAGAAGAATGGGAAGAAAACCGGGAAAGAGATCTGCAGGAAAAGGCAGAAGTAACCCAGAGTAAGAATTCAGAAGTGGCGCGGGAAGAAAATCTCAGGACAGAATCAGAGAAGGAACCGGAGAGAACAGAGGAAACGAAAGAAACAAAAGCATCGGGAACCTCAGAAGAATCGGAAGAAGCAAAAACACCAGAAACATCAGAAGGACCGGAAGTAGCAAAAGATTCAGAAACCGCAGAAAAATCGGAAGAGATGTTAAAAGCATTGGACTGGTCTGGAGATGAGAAAAAAAACAAAAGTGATTGGGAGAGTTTAAAAGAAAAATTTCCGGTAATCCACCCCCTTGGGGATGAGGAATATTTAAAACTGGATCTGAGCGACCTGAGCAGGCTGCGGGATGAAAAACAGGTGCTGGAACAAAACAGTTTTCTGCTTCACGGATATTATAACTACAAATACCTGATTCTCGGGAAACAGGAAAAAGAGGGAAAGACCCAATATTATCTGGGGGTTCCGGGAATTTATCATGAGAGGGAAAAAGCAGTAGCTATTATGTTTGGATTTGAAGCGTTTGAAGGAAACAGGGAACCCATACGCAGAGGTGACTTTGGGTATTATTTCAGGAGAGTAAGCCTTCAAAATCAAAGGGAGGAATAAAACTCTCATCGGCTGCGTCACCATCCTGGACAAAAACATTTTCCAGACCAAGGGAAAGGGCATAATCAATCAGAGAATCATATTCCTTTTCAGATACCTTGCGGGACAGTTCCGGATAGGCATGAATGTCCAGAAACTGCAGCATGGGCGTATACTGATTCATAAGGCTTATAAAAATGGAATCTCCATAGGTCCTGACTAAATAGGACAGGATTTTTTTGGAGTCTGCTGCCTGGCCCGGTAAAAGGAGATGGCGGACGATAACTCCTTTTGAAAGGATTGCGTTTTCTGACAGATATGTCATGTCGGTGGCATCTGCTACGGATTTTTCCAAAAGACCAGAGGTTTCCTCTATGGCATGATTGCCGGATAAGGAGGAAGCGCCGGAAGAGGGAATCATAAAAGAGGGAGCTCCTACCTGGCGAAACATTTCCGCAATGGCAGATGAAGCATGAGAAAAATAATCAGAAGTATGTGCATAACGCATACTGACTGCAGGATCAAAGTATTTTAAATCCGGTAAATAAATATCGACTAAGCCTTCCAGCATCTGGAGGGCTTCTTTTGTTTCATAACTGCCGGTGTTGTAAACAATAGGAATAGACAGACCCTGATTTTTTGCCAGAGTCAGTGCCTGTACGATCTGAGGGATAAAATGGGTTCCGGTAACCAGGTTAATATTGTGTGCCCCTTTTTCCTGTAATGCAAGAAAGGCTTCTGCTAACTGCTCCGCAGAAAGAGGCTTTCCCTTTGTTCCCAGTGCAATGTCATGATTCTGACAAAAGACGCACCGTAAGGAACACCCACTGAAAAACACAGCTCCGGACCCCTGAGTGCCGGAAATACAGGGCTCTTCCCAATAGTGCAGTGCTGCCCTTGCGGCCATGATCTGATCGGTCTGTCCACAATATCCTGTCTGCCCGCTGGTTCTGTCCACAAGACAGTGCCTGTTACAAAGATTACATCTTTTTAAAATGTCCATAGCTATCATACCAAATCTCCTGCCTGGCAAATAAAAAGCAACTGCGCCGGGTGACCCGCTGCACGTTACCTCTACAGCCTGCTCCACCAGGCACCCTCACGGCGCATAAGAGGTTCTACTTAGTGCTGCTTTGTTCCCAACCTGACACGGTTCGTAGATTCTTATCGCGTAAGACCCAGCTTCAACGCCACTTATAGAGGGCAGCTACAACAGGCCACCCGCCACAGTTGCACGGTTTTCTTAGTATACTCAGTTTCATAAGAAATGTCAAATGATAGTCGGTTTGGATAAGTGACATTTTTGACACCGGCTTGAATAAATTTTGTTTTAAAAGGAAGATTTACTTTTCCAGTTTATTTCGGATACGCAGTTCTTTAAAAAACTGTTTCAGCATCTGGCTGCACTCTTCTTCCAGAATCCCTCTGGTAACATTCACCTGATGATTAAACTCCGGCATATTAAGAAGGTTCAGTATGGAACCTGCACAGCCGGCCTTGGGGTTCATACATCCCATGACTACAGAAGGGATGCGAGCCTGAACGATAGCTCCTGCACACATTTGGCAGGGTTCCAGTGTGACATAAAGGGTACATTCCTCTAAACGCCAGTCGCCGATTTTTTTGCTGGCACGGTTAATGGCAGTGATTTCTGCATGGGCCAGGGTGTTTTTATCCGTATTGCGTCTGTTATATCCTCGGGCGATGATTTTGCCTTCATGTACGATCACGCAGCCAATGGGGACTTCCCCCAGCTGATAGGCTTTTTGTGCCTGCTTTAAAGCAGCTTTCATATATTTTATATGTGTTTTTTCTGTAAGTTCGGAAGAGTTCATAAAATGCCTCAATATTCTGTGAATATAATATGCAGATATTTTGGAATGCTGCGCAGCCTGCTCATAAAAATATTTTTATAAGATGAAAACGGGTTTACGAAGTTTCCGAATTAAGGGTAGCAAGGAGTATGTAAAAAAGCAAGCTTTTTCCTGTGAAGAATGATAGAATAATAACAAGTAGCAATTTTCCCTGGAGAATCAATGGATTGGGGATCTGTGTAGAAAAATATGGGAGGAAGCGTTTATGAGAGATATTTTGATTGTTGTTGATATGCAGAATGATTTTGTGACAGATGCACTGGGAACAAAAGAAGCAACTGCCATTGTTCCGGCTGTGGTAGAAAGAGTGAAGACCGGCATCCAAAAGAAGGAGACTGTACTGTTTACAAGAGATACCCATCAGGAAAATTATATGGATACCCAGGAGGGGAAAAACCTACCGGTGAAGCACTGCGTAGAAGGAACCCATGGATGGCAGATTGTAGAAGAACTGTTGCCATATGTGGGTGAAGGTATGGTGATTGACAAACCCACCTTTGGAAGCCGGATGCTGGGAGAGCGGCTTTTCGAATTGCAGGAGACAGAAGGGATTGGAAAGATCACACTGATTGGTCTTTGCACAGACATCTGCGTCATCTCCAATGCCATGCTGGCCAAAGCGTTTTTGCCGGAGGTTCCGATTGTGGTAGAAAGTGGGTGCTGCGCGGGGGTAACACCGGAAAGCCATGAAAGAGCTTTGGAAGCCATGAAAATGTGCCAGGTACAGGTGATATAGATGTAGATTACATCGATATAGGGGAAACAGATGCTGGCGATCTGGGAATAGATGATATAGGGATAGATGACATAGGGATAGGTGATAGTATGGAGAAATTGATAAAACAGCTTGAAAACTATGTCCCGTTCAATGAACAGGAAGAACGGGATAAGAAAATCATGCTGGAGTGGCTGAGAGAAGGAAAAACTCCTTTTACCAGGGAAAATGAGGTGGCACATTTTACAGCCTCCAGTTGGATTGTGAACAAACAGCGGACCAAAGTGCTGATGGTGTACCACAACATTTATAATTCCTGGTCCTGGACAGGCGGTCATGCAGATGGAGACGGTGACCTTCTGGCAGTGGCAGTCCGGGAAGGGATGGAAGAAACCGGTGTGGAGCATTTAAGAGCTGTTTCAGAAGATATTTTTTCCATTGAAACCATTGTGGTAGACGGGCACGAAAAGCGAGGCTCTTATGTGGCTTCCCATCTTCATATGAATGTTTCTTATCTGCTGGAAGCGGATGAAGAGGAAAGCTTACATATGAAACCGGATGAAAACAGCGGAGTGAAGTGGATTCCGATAGAAAAACTTCATGAAATGGTATCGGAGCCATGGATGCTGCAACGCGTATACGACAAGTTGAACGTAAAAATGTCGCAATGTTAACAAAACCACGAAAATAGGGCCAAAATAAGCGAACCGGTTCGCTCTTTTTCCTTGACAGATGAGTTTGCGCTACTTAGAATGAAAAACGAAAGAATAAAATGGAGCATTTCAAAGGAAGTATAGAACGGATTTTTTGAAAACGTCAAAAGTAAACAGAATCGTCAAACAGAAAGGATACCTAAAAATATGATTACCACGATTACATTGAATGTTGCGGTTGATAAGGCATATGTGATTGGAAAACTGACAGACCATACGGTTATGCGCGTGAACAGATGTACCAACACAGCCGGAGGAAAAGGATTAAATGTTGCAAAGGTAGTCCACTTGTGCGGAGAAGAGGTACAGGCAACAGGATTTGTTGGTGGGTTTAATGGAGCTTATGTGGAAGACATGCTTAAAAAGCAGAATATTCCAAGCCGGTTTGTACATGTACAGGGTGAAACCAGAAGCTGTATCAATGTACTGGATGAAGATGGCGGAAGTACAGAATTTTTAGAGCCGGGAGAACCTATCAGACCGGAGGAAGTGCAGGAATTTCTGGATCAGTTTGATGATATCATTGCAGACAGCAGCGTGGTTACCATTTCCGGAAGTGTTCCCAAAGGTGTGGATGTAACCATGTATGCAAAGCTGATTGAAAAAATAAAAGCCCAGGGGAAAAAGGTAGTGCTGGATACCAGCGGTGCATTGTTGAAAGAAAGTATCAAAGCCTGCCCTACCATGGTGAAGCCAAATACAGATGAAATTGAAGACTTATTGGGAATCAAAGTAAACAATCATAAAGATTTGGTAGAAGGTGCAAAGAAACTGCATGAGATGGGAATCCCTGTAGTAGTGGTATCACTGGGTGGAGATGGTGCCCTTGTGGTATCCGATGAGGGCATATTCAGAGGGCAGCCTCCGAAAATTGAAGTAGTAAATACTGTTGGATGCGGAGACTCCATGACAGCTGCTTTTGCAGTTGCCTTTGCAAGAGGCCTTTCCGTGCAGGAAGCACTTCGCTATGCGATCGCTGTTTCTGCAGCAAATGCCATGACCATGGAAACCGGAAGCTTCCGGGAAGAAGACAGAGTGCATAATATG
>JBJENT010000256.1:0-20361 GCA_051880335.1 Lachnospiraceae bacterium | reverse complement strand
CCTTCAAATGGTTTTGTATAGTTATCAAATTTCCCTGCGTAAATGTCCTGAAGCAATGTATCAGCCCTGCGCAGGGAATTTTTTAGCAGTTTCCCACTGATCAGTCCCCGGTCCTGGGCATCGGCAAGTTCATCCAGATCAAGGACCTTCAGCTGTCCGTTCGGATAAATCAGGACATCAATCAGCAGATCCGTTGTGGTAAGAATGGAGTTGTCTTCGTTCCATGCATAATCTACCACGTCACAGTACCAGTAAATCAGCGAATTATCTTCTCTGTAAAACTTGCTCACCTTTATTCCCTTTTTCAAATAACAGCAGGAATATCCATGGTGCAGGTCTTTCTTGGGTTTTATGGTGTTCCATTTCGTGAGGATATAATCCTCATTGGCTTCCAGAATGATGTCATCCTTTAATAAGATGCATTCTTCCGGAATAAGTCTTTTGCGATAAATAGCGATTGGATTCATAAAGCCACCTCGTGATGGGAAAACTTGTAGAGAATAAACAAATCTATTTTTTCAATACTACAACGCAAAAAAGAAAAACGTCAATGAAATAACACGCTTTTTTATACGAAAAACTATATGAAATTTTTTGTCTATTTTTAGTGAATTTTTCCCAAAGGATAAAGGGACATTTTATGAACAATTTATAGACTTTTTTTGCGGTTTTAGGTATAATTTATCCAAATGGCTTATTGGAGCAGTGTATTTTTTTGTATACAATCTTTTTTTGAGAAGGGATAAGGATGAAGTACCATAAAAATGTTTATAAAGCATTAAGTCTTATCACTCAGTTTAGCATTAATATGCTGGTTCCGATCTTCGGCTGTTCCTTTCTGGGGATGTTTCTGGACCGGAAGCTAGGCACCGGCTTTTGCATGATCATTTTGTTTTTTGTTGGTGCGCTTGCAGGCTTTCGAAATGTATACCGGATGGCGGCCACCATATTTAAGGATAAGGGAGAGAGAGACAAGCCTTGCGGAAAATAGATAAAACATTACTGGAACTGATGATTGGCATTCTGGTCTGGGGCATATTCTGGCAGATTGCCGGGGTCTGGTTTGTTGAGGATAAGCTTTTAAGCAGTATCGGCTTGTGGATCGGAGTGATTCTGGCACTGCTTGCTGCTGTGCACATGTACTGGGCATTAAACAAAGCCCTGTCTCTGGATGAGAAAGGGGCACAGAAGGTAGTGATGAGTCACAGCCTGATCCGGTATGGGGTCATTGTTCTGGTATTAGCGGTTCTTGGAGTGACACAGCTTATCAATCCGCTTATTACATTTCTTGGTGTGATGGGATTAAAGGCAGCTGCTTATATGCAGCCTTTTATTCATAGATTTATCAGTAAAGATACAAAATAAAAAATAGAGAAGAAGGAGGTGAAAGTATGGGACAGGGTATCTTATTATCCGGTGCAGATGACATTGATTTTATGATACATGGTGTTTTTTCCTATGAGCTCTTTGGACAGACTCTATGGATTACAACATCCCATGTATGTATCGCCATTGTCTTGCTGGTTTTGTTTGTTTTTATTTTTCTGGCAAACAGAGCGATTAAAAAGGGAACAGAAGTACCCGGTGGATTTCAGAATGTGGTGGAATTTATTGTGGAAAGCCTGGATGGCATTGTAAAAAGTACCATGGGAAAGAGCGCTCCCGCATTTCGAAATTACATTGGGACAATCTTCATTTTTATCCTGGTAAGTAATATTTCCGGACTGTTTGGTCTAAGACCACCTACAGCCGATTATGGAACCACCCTTGCACTTGGACTTATGACCTTTACACTGATTCACTTTAACAAGTTTAAACATCAGAAAGTAAAGGGCGTTATCAAAGGATTATGTGATCCATGGCCGATTTGGGCACCGATCAACATAATTGGTGATGTGGCAGTTCCGATTTCCCTGTCGTTACGTCTTTTTGCCAATGTGTTATCCGGTGTTGTTATGATGGCATTGATTTACGGTCTGCTGGGCAAACTGGCACTGATCTGGCCGGCGGCGCTTCATGTTTATTTTGATTTGTTCTCCGGTTGTATTCAGACTTATGTATTCTGTATGCTGACCATGACTTATATTTCAGATGCCTGCAATACAGATTGACAAAAAGAGACTGCCGGGGTCTGAAAGGCCGGATGGCAGTAATAAAAAGATATCAAAAATAATTAGAAAAGAGCGAAATGCTCTGGAATGGAGGAAAACATGGAATTTAACAATTATTTTATTTTAGGCTGTTCAGCAATTGGTGCAGGTCTGGCAGTTATCGCCGGTATCGGACCTGGTATTGGTCAGGGTATTGCAGCAGGACACGCAGCAGCAGCAGTAGGTAGAAATCCGGGCGCAAAATCCGATATCACATCTACCATGCTTTTAGGACAGGCTGTTGCAGAAACAACAGGTTTGTATGGTCTGCTTGTTGCCATGCTTCTGATGTTCGTTAAACCACTTATCATCAAATAAATCTCCCTGAGAGATCACATGTGATGACAGAACCGTCACATATAAGCTATGAGAAAGGAGGTTTAAAGATTGAACGCATTACTTAGCGCAGGTCTTGTACTTGCTGCAGAGGGCAGCAGTTTTGACTATTTGTTTGACTTGAGCGCTCAGCTGCTGCAGGATGCATTTTTAATGATCGTTGCGGTGTTTGTGCTGTTCCTGGTTGCGTCTCATTTCCTGTTTTATCCGGTACGTGAAATGATGCAGAAAAGACAGGATAAGATTAAAAATGAGCTGGACAGTGCAAAACAGAGCATGACAGATGCAGATGCATTAAAGGCAGAGTATGAAGATAAGCTGAAAAATATTGATAAAGAAGCAGAAACGATTTTGAGCGAAGCCCGCAAAAAAGCGTTGGAAAATGAAAGCAGAATCCTTGCGGAAGCAAAGGAAGAAGCAGCAGCCATCATTCGCCACGCCAAAGCAGAAGCAGAACTGGAGAAACGTAAGGCAGCAGATGACGTAAAGAAAGAGATGATTTCCATTGCGTCCATGATGGCCGGAAAAGTTACTGCAGGAGCTATCGATGCTTCCATTCAGGACAGTCTGGTTGAAGAAACTTTAAAGGAAATAGGTGAGAATACATGGCTAAATTAATTTCAAAAACCTATGGTGAAGCGATTTTCGAATTGGCTGTTTCCGAGAATAAAGTAGATACTTTTTTGGAAGAGATCCAGATGATCCTCAGCGTTCTGAAGGAAAATCCAAAATTTTCAGATATCATGAACCACCCGAAGATCATAAAAGAAGAAAAGCTTCAGGTGATCGATGAGGTTTTCGGGGGAAGGATATCGGATGAACTGACCGGCTTTATCCGCCTGATCGTTACCAAAGGAAGATACAACAATATCTTTGAGATCATGCAGTACTTCCTGGACCAGGTCAAAGAGCTAAAGGGAATCGGTGTGGCCTATGTCACATCTGCAGTAGCTCTTCGGGAAAGCCAGCAGAAAGAAATCGAAGAAAAACTGATTGAAACAACTTCGTTCCGGGAAATGGAAATGCACTATGAAGTAGATGAAAAACTGATTGGTGGACTGATTATCCGTATCGGAGACAGGGTTGTGGACAGCAGTATTATGACAAAGCTGTATAAGCTGGAAAGACAGCTTATGAAAATTCAGCTTCAGAATTAGTAAAGCAGACAGCGAAAGCTGAAAAGAAAAATAGAAAGGTGCGTACGATCCATGAATTTAAGACCAGAAGAGATAAGTTCAGTCATCAAGGATCAGATTAAGAGATATGCGGCACATCTGGAAGTATCGGAAGTCGGTACAGTTATTCAGGTGGCAGATGGTATTGCCCGTATTCACGGCCTGGAAAAAGCAATGCAGGGAGAACTTCTGGAATTCCCCGGTGAAGTATATGGTATGGTAATGAACCTGGAAGAAGATAACGTTGGTGCGGTTCTTCTGGGAAATCAGAAAAATATTAACGAAGGCGATACCGTAAAAACAACCGGACGAGTTGTTGAAGTACCTGTAGGCGATTGTATGCTGGGACGTGTTGTAAATGCTCTTGGTCAGCCTATTGATGAAAAAGGACCTATCCAGACAGATAAATATCGTCAGATCGAAAGGGTTGCATCCGGTGTTATCACAAGAAAATCTGTTGATACCCCTTTGCAGACCGGTATTAAAGCAATTGACTCTATGGTACCCATTGGACGAGGACAGCGTGAGCTGATCATCGGTGACCGTCAGACCGGTAAAACAGCAATTGCCATTGATACTATCATTAATCAGAAGGGCCAGAATGTAAAATGTATTTATGTTGCAATCGGCCAGAAAGCTTCTACAGTTGCTTCTATCGTAAGCACATTAGAAGAATACGGAGCAATGGCTTATACCACAGTAGTCGCATCCACAGCCAGTGAACTTGCTCCGCTGCAGTATATTGCACCATATGCAGGCTGTGCCATTGGTGAAGAATGGATGGAGAACGGAGAAGATGTACTGGTTATTTACGATGATTTGAGTAAACATGCCACAGCTTACCGTACACTTTCCTTACTTCTTCGTAGACCACCGGGGCGTGAAGCTTATCCGGGTGACGTTTTCTATCTGCATTCCAGACTGCTGGAAAGAGCAGCGCATATGAGCGAAGAATATGGCGGAGGTTCCTTAACAGCGCTTCCGATCATTGAAACACAGGCAGGCGACGTATCTGCTTATATCCCTACCAATGTTATTTCTATTACAGATGGTCAGATCTATCTGGAAACAGAAATGTTTAATGCAGGTTTCAGACCGGCTGTTAACGCAGGTCTTTCGGTATCCCGAGTTGGTGGTGCTGCGCAGATCAAAGCCATGAAAAAAATTGCCGCTCCAATTCGTGTGGAGCTCGCCCAGTATCGTGAGCTTGCAGCATTTGCACAGTTCGGATCGGAACTGGATGATGATACCAAAGAAAAGCTGGCGCAGGGTGAAAGAATCAAAGAGGTTCTGAAACAGCCGCAGTATAAGCCGATGCCTGTTGAGTATCAGGTTCTGATCATTTATGTTGTAACCAATAAATATCTGCTGGATGTTCCGGTAGAAGATATCACCAGATTTGAAACCGAATTCTTCGAATTCCTGGATACCAAATATCCTAATATTCCGGCAGCTATTCGAGAGACGAAAGTCATCGATGACAAAGTTGCAATCGAATTAAACGGAGCCATCGGAGAATTTAAGAAAAAATTTCTTGGCGAATAAGTGAAAGGTGAAATGCTATGGCCTCAATGAGAGACATTAAAAGGCGTAAGGGAAGTATTCAAAGTACCCAGCAGATTACCAAAGCCATGAAACTTGTTTCTACTGTAAAACTGCAGAGAGCAAAAGGACGTGCAGAACAGTCAAAAACATACTTTGACTGTATGTATGAAACCGTAAACAGCATTCTCCAGCGAGTAGGAGATATGCAGCATAAATATTTACAGCCCGGTGCCACCGGAAAAAAGGCGATCATAGTGATCACTTCCAACCGTGGCCTGGCAGGCGGATACAACTCCAATGTGATCAAACTGGTCACCCAGGGAGGTTTTTCTCCGGAAGACAGCGTTATTTATGCGATTGGTAAAAAAGGAAAAGAAAGCCTGGCAAGATATGGATATTCCATCCAGGCAGATTTGTCGGATATGATTGAGGATCCGGTTTATGTGGATGCTTTAAATCTCAGCAATAAACTGCTGGAAGGATTTGCAGCCGGGGAAATCAGTGAAATTTATCTTGCCTACACCAATTTTAAGAATACGGTAGTGCATATTCCAAAGATGCTCAAACTGTTGCCGGTAGAGGTTGCAAAACAGGAAGTGGAAGACAAAGCCGAAAAAGAAGGTCCGACGATTCCGATGAATTTTGAACCGGAGGATGAAGAGGCTCTGAATATGCTGATTCCGAAATACATCACAAGCCTTATTTATGGCGCAATGGTGGAAGCGGTAGCCAGTGAAAACGGAGCCAGAATGCAGGCAATGGATTCCGCAACAAGCAATGCTGAGGAAATGATTAGCAAACTGACGCTGATGTATAACAGAGCCCGTCAGGGTTCCATTACACAGGAATTAACAGAAATTATTGCCGGTGCAGAAGCAATCAGCTAATGATGTGAGCTGAAATGTTTCGTTCACAGAAATAGACAGACTGAGCAATCAGTCGATGGAAGTACCGGTATTTAGAAAGGAAATTAGAATGGCAGATATGAAGAATATAGGTGAAATTACCCAGATTATCGGTGCCGTACTGGATATTAAGTTTACAGAAGGAAAACTTCCGGAAATCAATGAAGCGATTAATATCCCATTAAAGAACGGTGGCAGACTGGTGGTAGAAGTATCCCAGCACCTGGGTGATGATACAGTCAGATGTATTGCCATGGGTCCTACCGACGGACTTGTCAGAGGAATGGAGGCACAGGCAACTGGTGCGCCGATTACCGTTCCGGTTGGCGAGAATACGCTGGGACGTATGTTTAACGTTTTAGGTGACCCTATCGATAATAAACCAGCACCGGAAGCTGTAGAATATTCTCCTATCCATAGACCAGCACCGGAATTTGCAGAACAGTCCACCCATCAGGAACTGTTAGAGACAGGTATTAAAGTCGTTGACCTGCTCTGCCCTTACCAGAAAGGTGGTAAGATCGGTCTGTTTGGTGGTGCCGGCGTTGGAAAGACAGTTCTGATTCAGGAGCTGATCCGTAATATTGCTACAGAGCACGGTGGATATTCTGTATTCACCGGCGTAGGTGAAAGAACAAGAGAAGGGAATGACCTCTACTACGAAATGATCGAGTCAGGGGTTATTGATAAAACGACCATGGTATTTGGTCAGATGAACGAGCCACCGGGAGCCAGAATGAGAGTTGGTCTTACCGGTCTTACCATGGCAGAGTATTTCCGTGATAAAGGCGGAAAAGATGTGCTTTTATTCATTGATAACATTTTCCGTTTCACACAGGCTGGTTCCGAAGTGTCCGCACTTTTGGGACGTATGCCATCTGCGGTAGGTTATCAGCCTACACTGCAGACGGAAATGGGTGCACTGCAGGAAAGAATCACTTCTACAAAGAATGGTTCCATTACATCTGTTCAGGCTGTTTATGTGCCTGCGGATGACTTAACTGACCCTGCTCCTGCTACAACATTTGCCCATCTGGACGCAACTACAGTACTTTCCCGTTCCATCGTAGAATTGGGTATTTATCCGGCGGTTGATCCACTGGAGTCTACTTCCAGAATTCTGGATCCGAGAATTCTCGGAGAAGAGCATTATAAAGTAGCCCGTGGCGTACAGGAAATCCTGCAGAAATATAAAGAATTACAGGACATTATTGCGATTCTTGGTATGGATGAACTTTCCGAAACAGACAAACTGGTTGTATCCAGAGCCAGAAAGGTACAGAGATTTTTATCTCAGCCATTCTTCGTTGCAGGACAGTTCACCGGTCTGGAAGGAAAATATGTTCCGATTGCTGAGACTATCCGTGGATTCAGTGAAATCCTGGAAGGCAGGCATGACGATATCCCTGAAAGCTATTTCCTGAACAAGGGATCCATTGATGATGTAGTAGCCGCATACAATAACAAATAAGATATTTGATGTATAGAATGGAGTTTATGCATGGCAGAAGATTTTACATTAAAGATCATTACACCGGACAGGATTTTCTATGAAGGTACTGTTCAAATGGTAGAATTTAATACTACGGAAGGTGAGATCGGTGTTTTAAAAGGTCATATTCCAATGACAGTCATCGTAAAACCTGGCGTGCTGACCATCACCACAGATCAGGGAGAAAAACTGGCTGCATTACATGCCGGCTTTGCTGAAATCCTTCAGGAACAGGTGACCATCTTGGCAGAAATCATCGAGTGGCCTAAGGAAATTGATAAGTTACGTGCAGAAGAAGCAAAGGAACGTGCAGAAGAAAGACTGCGTTCCAAATCGCCTGAAACAGACGTTGCCAGGGCAGAGACTGCTCTTCTCAGGGCAATGGCCAGAATTCAGGTTATCAAATAGGAACCTGACCAAAATACTTCACAAAAGATACCTCTGTTGCATATAGTAAGATAAAGCAACAGAGGTGTTTTTATGTCGGAACAGAAAATATTGCCTTTTTATATGACATATCCGCTGCCGGTGTATGTCAGAGAAGAAGATACTATTTTAAAGGACTTAGAATATTTACAACAGTTGTATCCTGCAGATGCAAAAAAATACCAGAAAAAAATAGTATCTGTACTGAACAAAATGGATTATGACAGCAGCATGATTTATGACGAATATCCCTGCAGATGGCAGTTGTATCGTTTGGCGGAAAGTGTGATCACCATTTTGAAGCAGGAAGCAAAAGAAGCAGGCGAAGAAATCTCGGATGAAAAGTGGGCGTGGATAGAGGATATGGTACAGATTCTATTGTATTTTGAAATCTGCAAGCGAAGACACAACCGTGAGAAACGTGGAAAACAGTTGAGGTTTTAGTAAAATATAGTTAAGATATATCTTAGATAAAGATGCTTCTCAGAGAGCTCAAGGTCCACGCCCTCCGAGAAGCAAAAGTATATATAGGCAGGAGACCAATTGCATCAATGGAGCTGGATAAAATTTTAGAAGAACAGATTGGTGAAGAACTATACCAGATTGTGCTCAGCAACCCGAAAAATCCGGACAAGCTGGCAAAGGTGAAAATCAGACCGGTTATGCTGCAGGAGCGGCTGTATTACCAGAAAACATCCTATATCGGGACAAAAGTGTTTCATGAAAATCTGGAAAAACAGCAGATTATAAAAGAAATTTTGCTTTTTTTGCAGCAGGATTTTAAACAAATGACTTTGGAAAGCATCCATACAAGTGTAACGGTTCTGGTCAGCAAAAAGGGAAAGATGACCATCAAAAAATCGGACAAGAAGCCGCAGACAGAGCTGGCTGACAAACCGGTACTTTCCCATAACAGGAAAAAAAGTTATCTCCTGGAAGAGGGCACGCCGGTTCCTTTTCTGATAGATCTGGGAGTACAGACCAGGGAAGGAAAGATCATACACGCAAAATATGATAAATTCCGGCAGATTAATCGTTTTCTGGAAATCATTGATGATATTTTGCCGGCGTTATCTAAAGATCGTACTGTCAGAATCATCGATTTTGGATGTGGAAAGTCTTATCTGACCTTTGCAGCTTATTATTATCTTCATGAGAAGAAGGGATACGATCTGAAGGTAACAGGACTGGACCTGAAAGAAGATGTGATTGAAAAATGTAATCATTTACGGGATAAATATGGTTATCATGGGTTACATTTTGAAAAGGGGAATATAAAAGATTATACCGGGGTAGACCAGGTAGATATGGTCATCACTCTGCATGCCTGTGATACAGCTACGGATTACGCTTTGGAAAAAGCAGTGAAATGGGGCGCAGATGTGATTCTTTCCGTACCCTGTTGTCAGCATGAACTGAACAGGCAGATAGCATGTGAAGCTTTAGAGCCTGTTCTCAAATATGGCATTATTAAAGAAAGAATGTCTGCACTGATAACCGATGCCCTTCGCGCAGAAAAGCTGGAGGCTTATGGATACGAAACTCAGATTCTGGAATTTATTGATATGGAGCATACGCCTAAAAATCTGATGATTCGTGGTATTAAGAAGCAGATCTGCGAAGAGGATAAAAAGAAAAAGGAAAAAGAGCTTTTGCAGATAGATGAATTTTTACATGTTCATCCTACCCTGCAGAAATTGATATAGAAGGAAACGGGTAATGAAATGAAATTATCGGTCTTAAAAGGCATATTTTTTGGAGTGGTGCTGTTTGTGGCACTGTTTCTGTTTGAAACATTTATGAATCAGGGAAATACCGATATGACAGCAGAAATGCCGCCGGCAACGTATCCCCTTGTCTATATGAAGGTTTCCGGGCAGACAGTGAACTGTCTCCATGGATATCAGTCTGAAATGGATGAAGCATACATGCGTGATACGATCACTCCGCTGGAAGAGGGGAGAAACCTGGGAATAGAGATACAGAAATACGGTGCAGATATCCGGGGTGTTTCCTATGAAGTAAGAAGCAGTGACGGAACCAGACTGATCGAAAACACACAGCTGACAGATTTTTCAGAATCCAATGACAGAATTGTTGCATATTTTACCATCAAAGATCTGATTCAGCAGGGGTTGGAATACAATCTCTGCATTCAGGTGGAGCTTTATTCGGGGCAGAAAATAAATTATTATACCCGGATCATGTATGTAGAGGATTATCATGTAGAGGAAAAGATAAACTTTGTCAGAAAGTTCCATGAGGATACCTTTGACAAAGAAAATGCATCCGAAAATCTTGCACTCTATCTGGAGCCGGATTCCACGGGAGATAACAGTACCTTCCAAAAGGTCAATATACACAGCAGCTTGAGCCAGGTTACCTGGGGAGATTTAGAGGTAAAGAAAGAGACAGAGGCAGTTGTTGATATCAAAGAGATGATGCAGCAGACAGCTTCTTTCCATCTGCATTACAGAGTATCCATTCAGGATAATGGAGATAAAAGCCAATATCTGGTAGATGAGTATTACCGGATCCGCTATACCACTGACAGAATTTATCTGCTGGATTTTGACAGGGAAATGACCCAGATTTTTGATGAGACAGCGAAGGTATATAATGCAGACACCATCTTTCTGGGGATCCAGGATCCGGAATGTACCCAGTTAGTGGAATGTGATGGTGGAGAAATCGTTGCCTTCGTAACCGGAAACAGACTCTTTTCCTATCATGCAGCAGACAATAAGCTGGCTCTTCTGTTCAGTTTTTATGAGAACGGAGATTTGGATGAGAGAACACTTTATGATCATCACAAAATAAAGATCCTGAATGTGGATGAAACAGGAAATGTGCAGTTCGTTGTATATGGATATATGAACAGAGGGCGGCATGAGGGAGAGACTGGTGTGCAGGTCAACCGCTTTAACAGCAGCCAGAATGTGCTGGAAGAACTGACTTATATTCCTTATGAGAAATCACCGGATCTTTTGATACAGGAAGTGGATAAGCTGTCTGTTGCCGGGAATCAGGATAAGTACTATATGATCATTGACAGTACCGCCTACGAACTTGATTTAGACCGCAAAACCTGTGAGGTGATCGCGGGGAATTTACAGGAAAGCAGTTTTAAGGTTTCAGATGAAGCAAAAATGTTTGTGTGGGCGGATTGTGAAGAAGAGTATCGGGCAGAAAAACTGGTGCTGAAAAATCTGCTTACCGGCCGGGAAAGTGAGATAGAAGCTGGGCCGGGAGAGTATCTGCTTCCATTAGGATTTATGGATGATGACCTGATCTATGGTATTGCCGATAAAGAGGATGTTACAAAGGATCTGGCAGGAAGGATCTTTTTCCCGATGCATACGATTCGTATACAGGATGGTGGGGATAATATTTTAAAAGAATATCATGTACCGGATATCTATGTAACGGATTGCCAGGTAAGAGATAATCAGATTACCCTGAAGCGTGTAAAAAGGGACGAAGAAACAGGTACCTATCAGGAAACTGATGATGACCAGATCATGAACAGCAAAGAAGAAACAGAGGGCAAAAACCGCATTGAAAGCATGGTCATTGAAACTCTGGAAACAGTAGTACAGGTACGTGTAAAAGACGATATTGATGTGGAAAAACTGCAGCTTTTAACGCCAAAGGAAGTATTGTTTGAGGGAGAAAATAAGACCAGCTTACCAAAGCCGGAGAAGGAAATGCAGTACTATTATGTATATACAGCCAAGGGACTGGCAGGAGTATATACAAAGGCCTCAGAAGCTGTGGAACAGGCTTATCAGTCTGCAGGTGTTGTGATGAATGATACGGGCTCATGTGTCTGGTTCAAAGGAAACCGGGTGACCAGAAACCAGATCATGAAGATTACCGGGGAAGCCGAAACAGAAAACACAGGCCAGCTGGCAGTCTGTTTAAATACCATACTGGATTTTGAGGGTGTAAATCGTAATGCACAGTACATGCTGGACAGCGGAAAAACAACCATTGAAATTCTGCAGGAGAATATTCCGGATATACAGGTTCTTGATCTGACAGGATGCAGCCTGGATTCTATTTTATACTATGTCAATCAGGACATACCGGTACTGGTTACATTGCAGGATGGCAGTGCAATGCTGGTGATTGGATTTAATGAGCTTAATATCGTTGTGATGGATCCGTCAGATGGAACTGTTTATAAAATCGGCATGAATGATGCCACAGAAATGTTTGAAGAAAACGGGAATCAGTTTATTACCTATATGAGAATCCGTCAGTAGGCTTATGAAAACGGTTCCCGAATAAAGGCGATAAAAACTGAAGATTAGAACAGACAGAGACACAGTAAAAGAAAAAGTCAGAGAAACTGGAATGGAGGAAACGTAAGATGAAAGCTTTTACAGATGAGTATACTTTATTAAATGGAATGACCATTCCCGGCATGGGATTTGGGACCTATAATCCAAAAGGCGGAGACAGTGTGGAGATGGTGAGAACAGCGATTCGTGCCGGTTATCGTTATTTTGATACTGCTTCTCTTTATGAAACAGAACGGGCACTGGGACAGGCTGTCAAGGAGAGTGGGATTCCTCGTGAAGAGTTTTTCCTGGTATCAAAGATGTGGATCAATGAAATGGGATATGAGGGAACCAAGGCAGCTCTTCACAGAACCCTTGAAAGGCTTCAGACAGACTATCTGGATCTGTATCTGATCCACTGGCCCAGACGGATCGAAGGAGATACCGATTGGAAACAAATCGACCTGGATACCTGGCGTGCCATGGAGGAAATGAAAAAGGAAGGACTGATCCGGGGGCTGGGTCTGAGCAATTTCCTGCCCCATCATCTGGATAATATCCTGGAAAACGGAACGGAGAAGCCTTTGGTAGACCAGTTGGAAATCCATCCGGGATACTCTCAGGAAGCGGCAGTAAGCTATTGTAAATCCAAAGGAATTGTTGTACAGGCATGGAGTCCTCTGGGCAGAAACCGCATTTTGGAAAATGATTTCTTCCAGGCCCTGGCAAAGAAATATAACAAGAGCGCTGCGCAGATCTGTTTGAGATTTTTAATTCAAAAGGATATTATTCCGCTGGTGAAGTCTGCGAATTTTGAAAGAATGAAAGAAAACCAGAATATATTTGATTTTGAAATCAGCAGAGAAGATATGCAAATGCTGGAATGTATGCCTCAGAATACCTGGCTTGGGGAACATCCGGATTTTCATATTCCGAAAAAGACCTGCAATTTGAATCAGTAGATCATAGATGATATAAGATAAAACGGAGACGGCGGGATTCGAACCCGCGTGCCGGTTGCCCGGCTAACTGATTTCGAGTCAGCCCCGTTATGACCACTTCGATACGTCTCCAATGGTGTCATCAGACACACTTAATACTATATCCATTTCCGTGAAACACGTCAATAAAATCTTGTGGAGAGATGAAAAATATACTATACTTATCATATGTATTTCTTGAAAATACGATGATAAAACAGAACCATATGACGAATTGAAGGAGGAACCAAAATGAAGAGAATCGGTATGCTTACCAGTGGTGGTGACTGTCAGGCATTGAATGCTGCAATGCGAGGCGTTGTAAAGTGTTTATCTTATAGTGGTGAAGAAGTTGAAATTTATGGCTTTTTAGATGGCTATAAAGGATTGATCTATGGCAATTTCAGAATGCTGACCGGTTCCGATTTTTCAGGTATTCTGACCAAAGGCGGCACGATTCTGGGAAGCTCCCGTACCCCATTTAAATTGATGAGAGAGCCCGATGAAAACGGGTTGGATAAAGTGGAGGCTATGAAGCAGAATTACTATAAGCTTCGTCTGGACTGCCTGGTTATTCTGGGTGGTAACGGTACCCACAAGACAGCGAACATGCTGCGGGAAGAGGGTCTGAATATTGTTACACTGCCAAAGACCATTGATAATGACCTTTGGGGTACTGATATGACTTTTGGTTTCCAGAGTGCAGTTAATATCGCAACCGAATGCATCGACTGTATTCATACCACTGCATCTTCCCATGGACGAGTATTTATTGTGGAAGTCATGGGACATAAGGTGGGATGGCTCACCTTAAATGCCGGTATGGCAGGGGGAGCAGATATCATTCTGATTCCGGAAATTCCTTATGATATTGATAAGGTGGTTGAGGCCATTAAGAAACGTTCTGAACGAGGCAGCAGATTTACTATTTTAGCAGTAGCTGAAGGTGCTATCTCCAAAGAGGATGCAGCTCTTTCCAAGAAGGAATATAAAGAAAAGATAAAGAATTACAAATATCCATCTGTTTCTTACGAAATTGCAGCAAAGATCCAGGAGAAAACCGGACAGGAAGTCCGCGTTACCGTACCGGGACATACCCAGCGTGGAGGAAGTCCATGTCCATATGACCGTGTATTTGCCAGCAGACTGGGTGCAGAAGCAGGACGTCTTATTCTGAAGGGTGAATATGGATTTATGGTTGGTTACAAGAACCGGGAAATTGTGAAAGTTCCATTGGAAGACGTTGCCGGAAAACTGAAAATGGTTTCTCCGGATGCAGAGATCATCCAGGAAGCAAAAATGCTGGGAATCAGTTTTGGCGATTAATTTGGATAATAAATGGTAGATATGTAGATCCCGCAGCCAGCTTTTATGACTGCGGGATTCCTATGAATAATCAAGGTGGGATTGGAAATGTCTTATACAGCACTTTACCGGAAGTTCAGACCCGGTACGTTTGAAGATGTAAAGGGACAAGATCATATTGTTGCAACATTAAAAAATCAGATAAAAGCAGATCGTATCGGCCATGCCTACCTTTTTACAGGGACCAGGGGTACCGGAAAAACAACCATTGCAAAGATTTTTGCAAAAGCGGTAAACTGCGAAAGCCCTGTGGACGGAAGCCCCTGCGGAACCTGTCCTACGTGCCGGGCGATTGCATCCGGAGCAAGCATGAATGTGATTGAAATCGACGCCGCATCCAATAATGGTGTGGATAACATTCGTGAAATTGTGGAAGAGGTATCCTATTCTCCGGCACAGGGGAAATACAAGGTCTATATCATTGATGAAGTTCATATGCTCTCCCTGGGAGCCTTTAATGCACTTCTTAAGACCCTGGAAGAGCCGCCCTCTTATGTTATTTTTATTTTGGCTACCACCGAGGTGCATAAAATACCGATCACCATTTTGTCCCGCTGTCAGAGATATGACTTCCGCCGCATATCCATTGATACGATTACAAACCGGTTGCGGGAACTGATGGATACAGAACAGGTGCAGGTGGAGGAAAAGGCCCTTCGTTATGTAGCAAAGACAGCAGATGGCTCCATGCGTGATGCGCTCAGCCTTATGGATCAGTGCATTGCGTTTCATTACGGAAGTGAACTGACCTATGATAAAGTACTGGATGTACTTGGTGCGGTAGACACCGGGGTGTTTAGTAAAATGCTTCGCCAGGTTCTGGATGGTGATGTGGCAGGATGTATTGCCGGTCTGGAAGAAATCGTTGTACAGGGACGGGAAATGGTCCAATTCGTCACAGACTTTACCTGGTATCTGAGAAACCTTCTGCTGATCAAGACGGCTGACTCGGGAGAAATCGAAAATGTGATGGATATCTCTTCAGATAATCTGAAACGGATGAAGGGAGAAGCGGAAATGGCAGACATGGAGATTATTATGCGGTACATCCGTGTTCTTTCCGAATTGACAGGGCAGCTCAGAACCACATCACAAAAAAGAGTTTTGATTGAAATGACGCTGATCAGGCTTTGTAGACCGCAGATGGAAAAGGGCACAGATTCCCTCCTTGACAGAATCCGGGTACTGGAAGAAAAGCTGGAAAACGGAAACTTTACCATGCCGGAGACTGTGAGAACGCAGCAGCCGGATAAGCCCCGGGAAAAAGTCAAACGTGCAGAGCTTCCAAAAGCTTTGCCGGAAGAGATAAAGCAGGTGGCGCAGCGCTGGTATGATATTGTAGGGAATATCGGACAGCCCCTTAAGACGTATTTGAAAAGTGCAAGACTTAGTGTGGAAGGAGAAAACACACTGGTCATGGTGGTTTCCGATATCAATGCATATGATTGGATCAACAGCCCACAGCACAGGGAAGAACTGCTAAATGCCATATCGGGTATTATGCAGCGTGACATTGAAATACAAATACGAAGTGCAGACGGTGACCGTGAGATGGATGAGAAGTATCCGGATCTGGCAGAATTTATACACATGGAAATTGAAGAAGAAGAGGAATGAATGTAAGCCATTTTGTGTGCATAAATGGTAAAGGATATAGAATATATTCAGAAAATCTAGTAAACAGGAGGCTATTATATGGCAAAAAGAGGTGGTTTTCCGGGCGGAATGCCGGGAAATATGAACAATTTGATGAAACAGGCACAGCGTATGCAGCGCCAGATGGAAGAAAGCCAGAAAGAAATGGAAACAAAAGAGTTTACTGCGAAAGCCGGTGGCGGAGCTGTGGAAGTCACAGTTACCGGGAAAAAAGAAGTAGTGAGCGTGAAGATTTCGGAAGAGGCAGTGGATCCTGAAGACGTTGAAACACTGGAAGATATGGTAAAAGCTGCTGTAAACGAAGCTTTGAAGCAGGCTGATGCTGCAAATGCAGAAATGATGGGCAGAATGACAGGCGGACTGGGAGGATTACCGTTCTAATGGAACTGTACAGCGGTCATATTAATAAATTAATAGAGCAGCTGGCCGCATTGCCGGGGATTGGAGAGAAGTCTGCCGGCCGATTGGCTTTTTACATTGTCAATATGCCGAAAGACCGTGTGGAGAAATTGGCCAGAGTGCTGGTGGAAGCAAAAGAAAATATAAAATATTGTAAGGATTGTTTTACTCTGACAGATGATGAAACCTGTCCGATCTGCAGGAATGAAAAACGGGATCACCACACCATTATGGTAGTTGAAAATCCAAGAGACCTGGCAGCCTATGAGAAAACAGGAAAGTATAATGGGGTATATCATGTTCTTCATGGATGTATATCCCCCATGCTGGGGATTGGCCCTGGGGATATTAAGCTGAAAGAACTGATGAAGCGCCTGGAGGGTGATGTGCAGGAAGTGATCATTGCAACCAATTCCAGTCTGGAAGGGGAGACCACAGCAATGTACATCAGCAAGCTTGTGAAGCCAACAGGAATCAAAGTGACAAGAATTGCCAGCGGAGTTCCGGTTGGAGGTGATTTGGAAAACATCGATGAAGTGACGCTTCTCAGGGCGCTGGACGGACGTGTTGAACTATAGGGAAGGCATTATCATATGCACAAAGAAAAAGCAGTCGTCCAAAGATATGTGGAAGAGTAAAATGAAATCAAAATTTGGAGGGATAAAAAATGGCAATTACAAAGAAGGTATTTGATACAGATAAAAATACAGGAAAAACAGTTTACGAATATACATTGGAGAATAAAAATGGGATGAAGGCACAGATTCTTACCTTTGGAGCTATTATCCGCAGATTGTGGGTTCCGGGCGAAGATGGAACACTTCAGGATGTGGTACTTGGCCATGATACCCTGGAACCATATTATAAAAATCCGGGTTATCTGGGTGCAGCAATCGGACCAAATGCCAATCGAATCGGAAATGCATCCTTTGTCATTGATGGTGTCACCTATCATGTGGAAGAAAATGAAGGTAAGAATAATTTACATAGTAATGATACAGAAGGATATCACTGCAGAATGTTTGAAGCAGAGGAGTCTGAGAACAGCCTGCGTCTGTATCTGACTGATACAGATGGACAGATGGGATTTCCGGGAAACAGAACGTTTGAAGTGATTTATACATTGACGGATGCCAATGAACTTCGTATGGACTATCACGCAACCAGTGATAAAAACACGGTGCTGAATCCGACAAACCACAGCTATTTCAACCTTGCAGGACAGGATGCAGGAAGTATTGAAGATCATGAGCTGAAATTATATGCATCCAACTACACACCTACCCTGCCCGGTTCCATACCAACAGGTGAAATCGCTCCCGTAAAAGGAACCCCTATGGATTTCACAGAAAGCAAGAGAATCGGAAAAGAGATCGGGGAAGATTTTGAACAGTTAAAGCTTGCAGGAGGCTATGATCATAACTGGGTGATCGATGATTTTGACGGACAGTTAAAGCTGGTTGCCGAAGTAAAAGATCCAAAAACATCCAGAAAAATGAGAGTATTCACCAACTTACCGGGAATCCAGTTCTATGCAGGTAATTTCCTGGGTGAGCAGCAGGGAAAAGACGGAGCGGCATACCATGACCGCGTAGGTCTTGCTTTGGAGACACAGGTATTTCCGGACTCCATCAATAAAGAGAATTTCCCCAATGCAGTTTTTGGCCCGGATAGAATGTATGCATCCACTACGGTTTATCAGTTTTGTTAATGCCTTTTCACTGGATAATATCACTTGAAAAGATGACTATGTTGCTTTTGGAGAACCGGAATGTTTGGTAGAAAATCTGCGGGAAAGAAGACTCCTGCATCGCGTGGCAATTATACCAATATAATTGTAAAACATAAATTACAAAAATTTTATCGAATCGTTCTTTTGCTCCTTGTTATTGTTGCAGTTGTAGCGATTGCCTGGATTTCCCATAAAAACAAAGTATATACGGATTACGTGGTGGCTGAAAGACATGATAGAACAGCATCTTCCAATGCCCATACCGTTGTGCTGGGAAAATATATCCTTACCTATAGTAATGATGGTGCGAACTGCAGCGATACAAAAGGAAAAGTGATCTGGAATGAAACCTTTGAAATGCAGAATCCGATTGTGGCGATCAATGGGTCGGCAGTAGCGATTGGTGATTATAATGGAAGAAAAATATATGTTATGAATACCCAGGGCAGTCTGGGCAATATCTCTACCAACCTGCCCATCCGAAGCCTCA
Source organism: Lachnospiraceae bacterium (assembly GCA_051880335.1). Classification (GTDB taxonomy): domain Bacteria; phylum Bacillota; class Clostridia; order Lachnospirales; family Lachnospiraceae; genus 1XD8-76. Next base: position 1,424 of record JBJENT010000256.1, on the reverse strand, counting down.
GCGTATCGGAAGATGGCATTGTGGCTGCAGTACTGGATGATTCGGAAGTCACCTGGATCTATCTGTATGATGCAAATGGTGAGGTTAAGGTGACCTTTAAAACCACCATGAGTCAAAGCGGATATCCCATTGATGTGGAACTTTCTCCAAACAGTAATCTGGCAGCAGTTTCCTACTTATCGCCAAAGGATGGAGGAATAAAATCCAGTGTTGCTTTTTATAACTTTGGAGAAGTGGGACAGAACGAGATTGATAACTACATGAGTGGCTATGACTATCAGGCAGTGGTTCCCTATGTGGATTTTATGACTTCCGGTCTGGCATTTGCGGTAGCAGATGACCGTATTATGTTCTATGAAGGAAATCAAAAGCCGGTCAGCAAGTCTGAGACCCTTTTGGAAGATGAAGTTCAGGCTGTATATCATAATCAAGATTATGTTGCACTTATTTTCTATGATGTGACGGGTGAACATAAATATGTTATGCGTGTATTTGACAGCAATGGAACGTTAAGGCTGAGCAAAGGATTCGATCTGGAATATAAGAGCGTAGTTATAGAAAATGATGTGTTCTATGTTTACAGCGATTCCGAATGTATGATCTTTAATATTTTTGGAACAGAAAAGTATAAAGGGACAGTAGATGATACTATCAGCCTGCTGATTCCCGGAGATTCTGTGAATAAGATGACGGTTGTAAGTACAAACAGTATTGTAAACTTACAGTTAGAATGATATGGAGTATAATATTTAAGATGCCCGTTGTATTGATAATAGTTATAGGTATATATGTATGGAGGGTCTTTGCGGCAAGCCGCAAAGGCCTTATTGATGAAATTGAAACGCTCATTGATATTATCATTATATCTTTTGGGGTGATTGCGGCTATTGTTGTGATCAATAGTATACTGCATAAAAATCTGATTGGATTTCTGGTTTCGGGAATTATTACCACGATCATCTTGATTGCACGAAACCTGATAAGAGTTATATTTACTCCCCTTCGATGGATTACCCAGCTTCCTATTATAAAAAGTCTGAACCGGATTCTCGGACTTTTGACAGGAATTCTGGAAGGAACGATTCTGGCATGGGTCTTTCTGGCAGTGATTCTTTGCTGGAAAGAGAACATCGGAGATCAGGTTTTTCTGATGCAGATACAGGAAAATACTTTTTTGAATTTTTTGTGTGAACACAATATATTGGGGAGCTTCATCTACAAAATCACAAGTATTTTCCAGTCCTCCATTTCGGCCTGAAAAAATCGAAAAAAAGTTAGAAATACTTCCATAAAACCGTTGACAATTTAAAACGCCAATGATATTATATGAAAGTCGCACGACAAGTTTGCGACAAAGAACCTTGAAAATTAAACAGTAATGCAACCCTGAAAATTCTAAAAGAATTTCAGAAATGTAAAAGCAG
>JBJENT010000255.1:0-6058 GCA_051880335.1 Lachnospiraceae bacterium | reverse complement strand
CTCATCGATTCCTCCGCTGGAAGATTTTTTCACCAGATCTTTTTCCCTCATGGACAAGGTCTCTCTCATTACCTTTGCCCAAACGGAAAAGGGGAAGTTCTGGGGATCTGTCTGATTGGAAGAAAAATCATATATCTCCTCCGACATCGGAGCGGGCATATGAATGTGATAAGCCGCCCTGGATTTTTCAGGAGTAAAGAGCATCTGAGAAGTCTCTGCTACATAATAACCTTTTTTCGGCAGGGAATACAGATACCCTTCTCCCATCAGCTGCTCATAGGCATTCTCTACTGTAACAATACTGATTCCCAGATTCTTTGCCAGACTCCTTTTGGAAGGCATCTTTTCATTCTGCTTCAAATTTCCGCACTTTATATCATTTTTAATACACTCATACAAATACTTGTATAAGGGGCCTTTTATCTCATCAAAATTGTAAGTCAGCATATGTCATTCGTTTTATATCAGTTCATACTGCATACATTCGTATTTCAGCTGGCTTCCTACTGCAATATCTGCAGGAAGAAGTGCTCTTGCTACGATTTTCAGATCATCTATCTCTACATCGGTTCTCTTCAGATTTGCATAATCTCCATCGATGCTGTCTACCACGTAATACCAGGTTTCCATTTTTCTTTATACCTCATAATCCATACAAACTCTGCTGGCTGTAAATGGTCTTACCTTACTGTCAGCTACTGCCACATGCTCCGGATGTTTCGAGTAACCCTTTAATGCTTCTGCACTTTCAAAAGTAGAATCCAGCATCATATCTGCATTGGAACTTGGAAGACCTACTGTATTTACCTTAATATCAATCAGTCCCGGGATTTTTCCGATCAGACTCTCCAGTCCTTCTTTTGCGCCTTTCTTTACCTCTTCTTTTTCTGCATCAGAAAGGCTTTCTTTTAAGTTCCATAAAATCACATGCTTTACCATATTATCATTCCTCCATTCATAATAGATGTGAGTACCTTTTTATGGGCAGAGACGAGATACGCCTTGCGAATCTCGTCTGATTAGTGGTCGTCACCATAACAAAATACTCCATTACATTCAGCACATCACTGTACTTATTATAATGGAGCATTCTCTTCTTTACAACCGGCTTTCTCAGACTTAGTACATCTGACAGCCTTTGCCTGCTGTCTTTCCCTTCATTAGCTTCCTATCTACCTTCCAACGCTTCTGACCCTTCCCAATGCTTGGTAATGTATTTGAATCGGAACAGGTTGATCACTGCCCTTACATATTCATCTGTGAGAACAGCCATGAATACACCTACGATTCCCAGTCCCAGCCAAAATACAAAAAATGCAGCACAGGCTACTACGAAACAGGTGCCGAATATCTGTGTCAGGAACATCCATCTGGTATCTCCACTTCCCCGGATACCATTTCCAACCACAATATTTCCGGCTTTTCCGAATAGATTAAAGCACATGATCAGCAGGTATAATCCACACATACTGATGACTGCCTGATCGGTTGTGAATAATCCGATGATCATATCCGGTTTCAGGAAACATACAATCAGCATGATCACAGAAACTACTGCTGAAATAGCGTAGGCGATGGAAACCACTCCTTTATACTGGGCAAGATCTTTTCTGCCTTTGGCTTCTCCGGTTAAGGTCATGGTTCCGTTACCGATGGCACCGATCACTACCACCACCAGAACTTCCACACCAAATACAATGGAGTAAATGCCTGCTGCCATTTCGTTGATGGTATTTAAGATACGAATCAGCATCAGATTACCCAGATTCCAGGCAAAATCTTCCAATGCTGTATTGATTCCCAATCCTACAGATTTCAGGTAAGGCATCAGTTTTGCCTTTGCAATTTCTGAAAGCTTTGGCCGGGTATGCAACTGCTTACAGGTCATAAAAATATACATTGCATAAAGAAAACCGGCATATTCTGCAATGGTCGTAGCGATAGCTGCTCCCTCTATACCCAAAGCCGGCAGTCCGAACTTTCCAAAAATCAAAATCCAGTCCAGCACCACATTTAATCCTGCTCTTACTATACCGAAAAGCACCAACGGTTTTGTATAATTAGAAGTCTGCATGATAACCATGCAGGAGGATTCCATACCAATTACCAGAAAAATCGGTGCATAAAACCGGATATATCCCAGACACATTTTCATAACGGTATCAGATACACCCATCATCCGGAAAACCCATCCGGAGCAGAACGTCCAAAACAGGAATAACAATACCGGAAGCACATTGCTCCATTTCATCATGGAAGAGGCATATTCCCTGGTTTTTTCCGTATCGCCGGCCCCTACACCCTGACTGATCAGGATCGAAGCACCGGTTGCGATGGAAAAACAAAAGGACATGGTAGTCCATACCGGGGAATTGACATTTCCCAGTGCGCTCATATACATGCTGTTCATACGTCCCAGAAAAATTCGGTCAATCAGCATCTGTAACTGTCCAATAATATTACTCAGTATAATCGGTACTGCTATGTAAAGCAGTTTTTTCAAATAAATCTTTTTCATAATTCTTTTCTCCCAAACCTTTTACAACAGAGACGAGATACGCTGAGCATTTTCCTCGTCGCCATAACAAAAGGACAATCGAAATTGCTCCCGATTGTCCCTTTGTATTTCTTTTCCCAATTTTATCAAAAACGCCTCTGCGTTTATGATGCAGAATGTGCACCGGCATTACCGGCATCCTCATCCGAGATATAAGGTATGTCACCTACCGTTCTTTCATGGAAAGTTCTTTCTGCATTTTGTTCCACATCAGAATAAACCTCCCGAAACTTTCCGGATTTGATAAACATCACAAGACTGGCGAACATAACCCCCTGTCTTCTGCCTATCTCTTCCTCAGTAAAGTTACACACTCCGGTCACACACATCACACACAATCCATAGGTATGCGTCCACATCTGCTCCAGCAGAAGGGATGCCTCATCCTGTGTGAATCCATAATCCCGTCTGATCAAAGATATACAAATCTCAGCAAAATCTCCAAGATCCTTTAATGAACTTTTAAAACTACACTTTTCTTCATGCTCCTGCATGAACAATAATTTGAACACCTCCGGCTCATGCATGCTATAGGAAACCATCATCATACCGATGCGCTTAAAAGCCGGTGTATATTCCTGATAATCTCCGATATACTCATTAAACTCCGCCAGCGCCAGTTCACGGGCTGCCATTTTTACCTCATCCATGTTCTTAAACAAAGTAAAAATCGGGCGCGCAGAAGTACCAAGGCGACTTCCAAGCTCTCTGGCTGTTAAAGCAGAAAGCCCCTCTTTTTTTACAATATCAAATGCTGTTTTCGCGACTTCTTCTCTGGTAAACTTCGGTTTTGGCGGCATATGTTCTCCTATCCAATCACTTGTTTATACTAAAACACTGTTTTGTAACGTTGTTTCATTATATGATGTTCCTTATTTCTTGTCAATCATATTTTTACTAAATATAATCCTTGTCTTTCAATTAGAATTCCTTCCGATATGGCTTATTTTCGCCAAATCTCACTCCAGGCTCCATCCGCAATCCCCATGATAGATCATCTGTTTTGTCATTCCACCATCTATACAGATATTTTCCCCGGTAATAAATCCTGACTGATCCGAGCACAAAAAGAGCACCATATTGGCTATGTCCAGAGGATTTCCTACTCTGCCGACCGGCTGCTGATAAGCATCCGGCCCCTGATATACCATACCCTCTGTATCGATCCAGCCCGGTGAAATGGAATTGACTCTGGCTTTCCCGGATAAACTGACTGCCAGGGCATGGGTAAGTGCAGCGATTCCGCCTTTTGCAGCAGTATAGCTTTCTGTCTGGGACTGGCTCATCCGGTCTCTGGAGGAAGAAATATTAATCACACTTGCATTCTCTCCAAAATAGGGAGCAAACAACCTGGTTAGATAAAAGGGTGCAGTAACCCCCACAGAAAGAGCATTCTGAAACTCCTCATAGCTGCATTGCTCCAGTCCTTTCATAAGAGGTGGTGCATTATGAATCAGGAAATCCACATGCCCATACTCTGCTATCACCTTTTGAGAAAACTCTTCCAGAATATGTTTTTGTGCAAGATCTCCCCTATAATAATCTATTGTTCCATTTTCACCAAATTGATTTACCAAAGGCTGCTCTACTGAGGGTTGACCTTCTGAAAACGTACCTGCAAATGGATTTTTTTCCTGTATATCAATCACGATTACATGGACACCTTTTTTTGCAAATTCTTCTGTGATACACCGACCGATACCATGTGCCCCGCCGGTCACCACAGCTATCTTATTTTCCCAATACCCCATTCATCTACTCCCTCAAAACACCAGATTATTGAATTCATCTGACTCAAATAAGAACATTTTTTATAAGTCATATAAGAATACTTTTACAAATCACATAAAGCCTCACATAAATACCGCTAATAAAATAAATCCGATGATGGTAATCAGTGTCATCACAGACAGAGATGAAGAAACGTATTCTCTCTGTTTCTCATCATCAGCAAATACCGGCAGTACATACGGTGGTGGCAGAATCATCATTACATTTAATGCCTGATCCAGACTGTCTCCCAATCCTACTGCACGCACGATCACCCCTGCCAGTACGCGGAGTGCTGCCATAATAGCGATACGTACCACTGTAACTTTTCCCACAGCTGCCCAGGGAATATGATCCAGCACCAGGTCATAGCCTATGGTAAGCAGAATAATGGCACTGGTTGGTGCACTTACAAAGTTTGTACAGGCATCGATCATACTGCTGATTCCCGGTCCTGCAAGCATATCATATAATCCGGTGGCACCCAGAAGGACCCCCGCCAGAATCGCAATCACAGTAGGGGATTGAATCATATCTTTCACCAGACCTTTGGCAGATACCTTCTCCTGACCGTCCAGTCCCAGCAGTATTTTGTATAAGGTAAATACAAACAATACCTGTCCCAGGTCAATACTGGCAAAATCACTGATTCTGTCGGAGCCATATAACAGCATAAACAGTGCATATCCCAGCATTCCTGCTTCAAAGCCTGTGGTTAAGAACGGAATAAATCTGGACTCCATATGAAATATATTTTTTATCAATTTACCCAGTATCCATGCGATCAGACAGATACCAAACATCATAAGGGTAAGGATAATATTCTTTCCGGAATATTCCATGGTTGCAAAAGCATTCACCATAACCGCCGGAAGTGTAATATTAACTACCACACTTTTCAGTGCACTGATTCCTTCCCTGCTTAGCAGCTTTTTCTGTCTGCAGATCATACCGATTGCCAGCATCAAAATAACCGGCAGGATTGTATTACAGATTTGAATCACATTTCCCATCTTTCATCTCCTGTTTTTCAAATATTTTTTACTACCTTGTGCCACGTACTTTCCTGTATTGTATGCATCTCTATGCCAGATGTTTTCACATATCCATATAATCATGTGCTACATTTCACCTCTCTGGTCAAATCCCTGACCCACTTATATTTCCGATAATGTATGATAACCCATGGTATTTTTCCTACTTCGTCCAGGCAGGTACAGGCATATACTACCCAAACCGGCCAATGCAGCCAGAAAGTACCGATAGCTGCCAAAGGTACTGCAAATCCCCACATGGTCACTGCCAGACTGTATACATCAAATAAGGTATCCCCTCCGGCACTGAAGATTCCATTGATCAGAATCGTATTAACCGCTCTTCCTATGATATAGACCGACATGACCAGCATCATCTGAAACAGATAGCTGGTTGCCTGAGGCGTCATTTTTACAAAATTCAGTACCACCGGCGTCAACAGGAACATAAATACAGAGGAAATACCACCGCATAAAAATGCCAGAATAAACAGACGATCTCCATACAATTTCCCTTTTTTCAAGTCGCCTGCTCCCAGCTGATTGCCTACCAGGATACCACCGCCACTGGCAAGACCACTGTTCAGGCAGCAGATCAGATCACGGATTACTGCACAGACAGAATTGGCTGCTGCCGCATCTGTTCCCATGTGCCCCATAAATGCCGAATAGGAAGTAAATCCTGTTCCCCACAAAA
>JBJENT010000254.1:0-6060 GCA_051880335.1 Lachnospiraceae bacterium | reverse complement strand
ATTTGCCGGATGTGGTCACGTCTTCGATCATAACTACACGGTCTCCATCCTGAAGTTTACTTCCCAGAAAGCTTCCTTTATCTGCGCCATGATCCTTTTCTTCTTTTCGATCCGAGCAATAACGGATTTCTTTTCCATAAAGCTCGCTATATGCAATAGCTGTTACAACACTGATTGGAATTCCTTTATAGGCAGGTCCGAACAGTACATCAAAATCATCTCCATATTGTGCGTGAATAGCTTTGGCATAAAATTCACCCAGTTTTTTCAGCTGGCTGCCGGTCACATAACCACCTGCATTCATAAAAAAGGGAGATTTTCTGCCACTCTTTAATGTAAAATCGCCAAACTTAAGTACATTGCTGTCTACCATGAATTCAATAAACTCTTTTTTGTAAGCTTCCATTTGTCGTTCTCCTCTCAGCGTTTACTGTAGACAGTATAACACACCAAAAAAATGTTTTCTATAAGGAATGGACTGAATTTATGATTCCCATTCCAACAAATCCTCTATCTCGCATCCAAGAGACTTTGCCAGTGCTGCCAAATTCATGCCGGAAGCTTTATTGATGTCCTTGGCCCGCTGCTCATACTGCTGAATCATTCGCAGAGAAACCCCCGATTTAGCAGACAATGTTTTTTGTGAATACCCTGCTTCCTTTCGCCTCTTTTGCAGCTGTGTGGGCGGATTTTTTCTACAAATCATATGATTTATTGTGTCCACAAATTTATCCTCTGCCGCTTCGTGAAGCGTGGGATACAGTTTCAAAATATCCTTCATCAAGATATGCTGCTTTATGTTTTTGAAGCTTCTTCCGGTATACCATTGATAATAAGCTAATATCCATCCACTCCAATATTCCGGAGAACAGTCATATACAACTTCCACTTCAGGAAGTTCCTGTTGTAGGCCGGAACGCCCTATCACTTCCCACACCAATTCCGTTCCTGACATACCGGATGTATATTTAGGAACACCTGAGCCGAACTGGTCTGCAATTCCCCCCACAATAAATATATCCATAAAAACATCAGCTTCCATATGACATTGATTTACTGCATAGTCAAAGGCCTCGCCAAGATTTCTCATGGCGTCATTCAAATAAAGTTCATCGTAAGCGTGGATCATTCGGTTTTACCTCCTCACGAAGAATATCCATCATATACAAACCAGCTACGTCTTCCTTCTCGAGTTCTGCAAAAAAAGCAGCCCGTGCCTGCTCATCTCTGGCTTTTCGCCTCTGAAAATATACGCTGCTATCTACCGGCTTGCACGAAACAAATGTAATAGCTTCAAATGCTTTCGGCGATTTTAGCACAAATTGTTCTCCCAACTTTCCCAGACGCATGGCATAACTAAGCTGCCCCATAGAAATTTCGTTATTTACAAAAGCTCGCGCAAACGAAAAATAAGAATCATCTGCACGATATCCAATGATTGCATCATATTTATCCACATCAATCATGTAATGCTCTTTTAACCACTCGGCCCCTCTTTTCATGACCGGAGTGGACAAACGAACCTTACGGTACATCATGAGTAATGCAAGCCAATGCAAAATAGTATATTCTTCATCGGAAAGATCCAGTATCTGTAAATCATCTGTTTCTATCTCATATTGATTCACATATCCATCTATACCTTCTGTGCATGCCCATTCCCTGGCAAGTTCCGGATTCTCTGTACAATAGAAGCCTTTCCCATAATCATTGTATGGCTTTCCCTTCCCATATATTGGTTTTTCTATTATTTCCGGGGAACCATGATACAAAACCAGTCTGCTCATTATATCATCTCCTTAATGCAATGACTCCATAGAGTCACTTGTTAAACAAGTATATCTCTACAGAGTCACTATGTCAATTTGATTTCCGTGTATTTTTTCACATTTTATGAGCCAATTTTATACATTTTTACACATTTTGCAATCATTTTTGATTGCATTTCAATTATTCAACCGTTTTTGATTGCGTTTCACCAAAAAACACCTCGCCTACATTCTTCTCTGTAAAAGATTTATGTACCAAAATTCTCTTTTATTTTATACAACTGCGCATTGGTCTCCTCTGCCCAGGAATACCGGCGCAGATAAAATCCATCATATCTCGCAATAATCTCCGGGTCTCCCTGCCGCATCCGGTATAAGTCACAATCCACCAGTTCTGTATTGATCCGCTTGGTGTGGCCGTTGGTAATCAGGATATCCTCGATTCCTTCCTTTGCCAGAAGCTCTTTCAGCCTGGACATGGTGGTCCAGTAAATGCCATCACTTTGCTTTTTACCTTCCCACAGGCAGGCAATGGCCTCACCCTTTGTGATTCCCACCTCTCCTCTGTCGATCAGAAGGGCCAGCAGTTCTTCCTGCTTGGTATGTCCCAGCCGGAGAGCTCTGCCATCTACTGTAATCACCAGATCCGGCATGGTCTCTATCTGAATCTTCTTCTGCGGCCGCTTCCGTATATAAGATGCCTTTTCCAGTTCTTTTTGGATATCTTCACCGGAATAAGGCTTTAACAGATATCCGATGGCATCCACACCGAAAGCCTCCAGGGCATACTGTCCAAATGCAGTCACGAACACAATACGGATATTCTGGTCGATCTGCTTTAATCTTTTGGCCAGCTCTATGCCATTCATAATAGGCATCTCAATATCCAGAAATGCCACGTCTACCGGATTCTTTTCTGCCCAGGCAAGGGCCTGCTCACTTTTTCCAAAGGTCTCCAGACTTTCGATTTCCGGAAATCCTTCTACAGTAAGCCGAAAATTTTCCAGCAGTATTTTTTCATCATCTACATAAATCACTCTCATGCCTATTTCTCCTCCGGAATCATGATGGTAACCACCGTTCCTTCGCCCGGAACACTTTGAATCGAAAGACTGCCGCCGACCATATGCCCCAGCCTATACCGTACATTGCGAATTCCCACAGAATCCGGATTCCCAATTTCTTCCGGCACAAATCCCACACCATTGTCGGACACGGTTATTTCTATCCAGCCTGCTTCTCCAGACTGTCCCTCGGTTCCATTGTTTCCAGCTTCTCCAGACGGTTCCTTAATTCCGCTCCAGCCTGCTTCTCCCGGCTGCCCCACTTTTCTCTCCGTGCGAAGCAGAATCACACCACTTCTATCGTGCTCTACCAAACCGTGTTTGATGGCATTTTCCACGATGGGCTGAATGGTAAGGGGCGGAATTTTAAAACTGCTTGTCCCAATTTCTTTCTCGAACACAATCTTATCTTCGAAGCGGAGCTGCTCCAGCGCCACATAATCCTCCACCTGTTCCAGCTCCGTGGCAAAGTCGATCAGGCCCTCTTCCTCGATGATTCGGATATTCTTTCTCAGATATCTGGAAAAACGGATCAGGGCACTGTCGGCCTTCTTTGGATCGATCTTGCAATATCCACTGATCGTGGTAAGGACATTAAAAATAAAATGGCTTCGAATCTGACTCATCATCACCGAAATACGCCGCTCGGTAAGTTTTCGGTCATTTTCCGCCAACTGCCTTTCATTCTCTGCCAACTGTCTTTCCGTTACTGCCAACTGCCTATCCTTTTCTGCCAGCTTTCTTTCCTTTTCTGCTAACTCTCTGTCGCTTTCCGCCAGCTGCCTGTCTTTCTCCGCCAGCTGCAATTCCTGCTCACTATATTTATAGATTGATGCAATGCCCATGGTGACAATATAAAGCAGAAATGCACACAGTGTAAATGTCAGGCCGGAAGAATTGCCTTTGATGTAAAAAGCCAGAACATCCAGGATCACACCTGCCACGCAGATATAGACCAACCTGAACCCTTTCCGGATTCTTGCTTCTTTCGGAGATTTTATTCTTTCATATACAGCAGCTCCAATAGCAACCAGAATACCTGCAGCAATCACCAGATGGGTTACCACCAGCATATCCCGAAGGTCTGCCATTCCTGTGAGCTGAAGGAAAAACTGTATCAGACATACGATCATTGTTGCAATACTGTACATACGAAACAGTCTGCGGCTTTTTTCTGTATAGTATTCCTGTATCCATTCCATTAACGGAACCATTCCAAGCATCAGCATCATAACAGAAATGTAAAACAGCAGTACCGGATGATCAGGAAACAGAAAGGGTGTAAACCTGGTGTCTGTGAGTCTCCACACGCCCAACATCACAGAAAAAATCCCCAGTGCCACAAGCCCTCTTCCACGATGTTTTCTCAACTGGTTATAGCCTGCAACGCATATAAATACAAATCCAACAAAGATTGCCATAATGCCTAAAATAAGCTGGGGCAGATCTTTGTATAAACGATCCCTGTAGATGGCGAGGTCTGAGCCTATGAGAAATTCCACCTCCCGGTCACGGAAGCTTTCATATGCCGGTGTGATTCTCACTTGCACTGTCTTTCCTGCATCTTCCCGGTAAATCGGAATCATGTTCCAGTTACTGCCAACAGTCCTGCTGATCCTGTTCTTTCCGGAAGGCATCAGGGTATACTCCATTTCTCCATCCAGTAACACCTCCACATACTGATGTACTGTATAAAATGCCAGACAGGTATCCTCATAAAGTTTTTCATCCAATGTAAAGGTATATTCCTTTTTTATCCCAATGGGCGTGGCCGGGTCCTCTATCTCCCGGCATACCGCAGTCCCGATTTTTTCATATTCTGAAACCACATTGTCCTGGGAAACGGTGATATGATCTGCCCTGCCCACCTGTACCATGACAAATACACATATTACACTGGCAAGAATGGTAAAACCCAATACTATTTTTGATAAACTGATGCGGCCTGACTGCTGCTTTTTACTTCCTTAACCCGGCATGTTGGTTCTCCTTTGCATTTCCTTACCTTTATCTAAAGTCTTTTATCTTGAAGCCTTTATCTTGAATCCTTTATCTTGAATCCTTTATCCCAAGTCTTTTAAAAGGAACAAAATCATATATATCGGTTTCAAATGTAATGTTCCGATTTCCCCCACATCCCTTTGGGACAAAAGGAAGCGTTCCCCCACCTGCTTTGCATATTTGATTTCAAAGTTATCAATCGATTTATGATTATTGATTGACGCAGATTTCACTTCGATCGGCACCACCTTATTCTTGGACGTAACAAGGAAATCTATTTCAAAGGAATGAGTGCTTCCCTCTTTTCTCCATGTATGATAATACAAATCTCTTCCACTGGCCTTTATCGCCTGTGCAACTACATTTTCATATAAATAACCCAAATCTGCCGGTAATGTATCACTCAATAATTTCTTATAAATGTCTTCTATGCCATTTTGCGCATCATGAAATAGCATTGTCGTAAAAAGTCCTATATCCGACAAATATAATTTAAAACAGTTCATATCCTTTGTCTGCGCTAATGAAACACTCGGATTTAATACATTATAGCAAGGTAACACCAATCCCGACTCTATCAACTCAAAAAGACGTTCCTCGTCCTTTCTTGTTTTTTGCTTCCCGGTAGCTGCGGTAATCGCATAATGTTTCTTCTTTGCAGCAAGCTGGCAGGGAACAGATTTGTACATATCTGTTATTCTTCCTGACCCATCAATCTTTTTTAAATCGTCATAATATAATTCCAGTATTTCACGCTTCACTTTATCTACAGCTTCAAAACTATTCGTAGAAATATAGCATTCTACAGCCTGTGGCATTCCTCCCACAGCCATATATATACGAAAATCTCTCATGGCATTACGATTTGCAGCATTACCAAGCTCCATACTACTCTTATACGCCATATCGAGAACATTCGGATTTCCACCTGTGGCCCACAAAAATTCCTCATAATCCATCGGATATACATGAATCTTATGTTCCTCGGAGGGAATCAAAATATTCTGTACGTTTTTCTTTATGGATATCAAAGAATCTGTTTCAATATAATCATATCTGCCATCCTTCACCAGATGCTTGATAGCCTGTCTTGCCTTTGGAAATAACTGAATCTCATCAAAAATAATGACTGACTTTCTTTCGTAAAGTTCTACTCCCGCTTCCATCTGCAGTCTCAGAAAAAAACGATCAAGTCTAGAAATGTCATCAAATATATCTATCATTTC
>JBJENT010000253.1:0-6101 GCA_051880335.1 Lachnospiraceae bacterium | reverse complement strand
CCTTTATGTTCCATATAACGTCTTACGGTATCAAAGACGATCATAGGACGTGCATTTCCAATATGAATCAAATTGTATACGGTAGGCCCGCACACATACATACGGACTTTTCCTTCTTCAATTGGGACAAATTCTTCTTTTTTCTTCGATAATGTGTTGTAAATTTTCATCGTTTTCTCCATTTCTATAAACTGCTTTTGCAAAATAAAAATTCTTTTTATTTCCTTTTTCTATATTTCTTTTTCGGAATTCATATTCCGCTTTATTTCTTTTATGTTTTCTTCCAGCTCCAGTATCCGGTTGATCAGCACTGCATTTGTCTTTTTCAGTTCCGTAATATCTTCCTGTACCGGATCCGGTAAGGTTACCTGATCCAGGTCTTCCTGTGGGAGGCTCTGTTTGTCTCTCTTAACCACATGCCCCGGAACCCCTACTACAGTACATCCCTGCGGTACCTCTTCCAGCACGACGCTTCCGGCACCTATCTTGGAATTATCACCTATGGTAAAAGACCCCAGCACTTTGGCCCCTGCACTGATCATAACATTATTGCCAACGGTAGGATGTCTCTTGCCCTGTTCCTTACCGGTGCCGCCAAGGGTCACACCCTGATACAGGGTAACGTTATCGCCCAGGATGGCTGTCTCTCCTATGATAACACCATTTCCATGATCAATAAACAATCCTTTCCCGATTTGTGCTCCCGGATGTATTTCAATACCGGTCTTTCTTACTCCACGCTGTGATACCCATCTGGCCAGAAAGTAATGTTTTTTCAAATACAGCTTATGCGCCAATCTGTAGTGCAGCATAACCTTGAAACTTGGATACAGAAAAACTTCCATATCTGAGTGAATCGCAGGATCTCTTTCCCGAATGACCCTGATTTCCTCTCTTATATTTTTAAGTAATCCCATATGTACACCTTCTTTATTATTGTTCTGAATCGTTATACTTATTACATATATATGCTGGGCACAGGAAAGATGCTCGCATAAAATCTCACAGTAAATACTTGCAGCAGTACGCCCTGTGAAAGCCAAAGCAAATACTCACAAAAAAAAGAGTACTACATCTCTTGAGAGACGAAATACTCCGCGGTTCCACTCTGATTAAGGTCCATCTGTAAATGAACCTTCCCTTTTGCACATAACGGCTGCTACCGTATTTTTATACTCACAAATAGTTTTCCAAAAATCTGCTCCCAGAGGCACTTCCACATTTCTCCCGCCGGAACTGCTTTCAGCCGATGACAGTTCCTCTCTGCTGCATTCAAAGATGTGTACTTTCTCTGTTCTTTGCATTTACATTTATTCTTCAAATGACTTTTGTTTTATCAAATGATTTTACTTCCATCAAATGATTCTGTTTTCTATCCAATTACTTCTTTAGAATAAGGAATTATCCCCATTTTGTCAAGAGAGGGACTCCTATTCCTACTCCGTTTTTGGACATCCGGCACAGCCGCTGCAGCCTGCGCAATTTCGTTCCATAACATCTTTGGTATGAAGCTCCATCGGGCTGGTCAACATACAGATAGCCTGGGAAGAGATACCTTCTCCGGAACCGGTAAATCCCAGTCCCTCCTCCGTGGTTGCCTTAACATTAATCTGGCTGATATCGATATTTAATGCTGCTGCGATGTTTTCCCGCATCCGGTCAATGTGTGGTCTCATCTTAGGTGCCTGGGCAATGATGGTTGCATCAATATTTTCAATCAGGAACGTATTTTCCTCCAGCAGATTCCCCACATGCTCCAGCAGTTTTAAGGAAGAAATGCCCTTGTATGCCGGATCGGTATCCGGGAAATGTTTTCCTATGTCTCCCAGAGCTGCCGCTCCCAGTAGTGCATCCATAATTGCATGAAGCAGGACATCTGCATCCGAGTGTCCCAGAAGTCCTTTCTCATATGGGATTTCCACCCCACCCATAATGAGTTTTCTTCCTTCCACCAGTTTATGCACATCATATCCCATTCCGATTCTCATGTTCTATTCCTCTCACTTTACCAGCAGGTCTTTTTACATTACCTATGTATAGTATTTCCTATATTCTATCGGTCAAAACACATTCGTGCAAGACAGTTTGAAAGGAAAATTTCTCAACAGGAAATTTCCCGTCAAAAAAATAGCCCTTTTTTCTCCTGAAAATGTTATAATCTGTCTTATGAGAACAGAAAAGAACGATAGATATTTAATCAATGACAAACCTATAAAAGCAATCTGGATTTTTGCCCTTCCCTTAATCATAGGCAACTTTTTCCAGCAGACCTATACCATGGTAGACTCTATGGTAGTGGGCAGATATGTAAGTTCTGATGCCCTGGCTGCCATCGGTGCATCCTATGCTTTTACCAATATTTTTATCTGGATCGCCGGAGGCGGTGGAATCGGTGCTTCCGTCATTGCAAGCCGGTATTTTGGTAATAAAAAGTACAAGCTCATGAAGACTTCTATCTATTCTGCTATGATAGATTTTCTGGTATTCAGTGTCATTATGGCTTTGATCGGACTTCTCGTAGGTCGTCCGGTTATGCTGCTGCTTCGCACACCGGAGTCTGTGCTGGACGAAGCTGTTATTTACCTCAATATATATTTTTGTGGGCTCCCTTTTTTGTTTATGTATAACATCATTTCCGCCATGTTTAATGCCATTGGGAAATCCAGAATACCACTGTATTTTTTAATCTTTTCTTCCCTATTTAATATTGTCCTGGATATTTTTATGGTGCGTGTATTGCATCTGGGTATCGCAGGTGTTGCCTGGGCTACTCTGATCGCACAGGGGCTTTCTGCCATCATATCTTTTTTTGCACTTCTCAGAATCATGAGGACATTTTATGAAGATGACCCGAAAGAAAAGGTCTCTCTTTTCAGTGCACAGGAATCCTTACGAATGGCTGGGATTGCACTTCCTTCTATTCTTCAGCAGGCTACTGTAGCAATTGGAATGATGCTGGTACAGTCCGTGGTTAATGGCTTCGGACCTTTGGCTCTTGCAGGCTTTTCTGCTGCTGCCCGTGTAGAAAACTTTGTGGCAGTTCCCTGGAGTGCCTTTAACAATGCCATGTCAACTTATACTGCCCAGAATCTGGGTGCCGGTCAAAAGCAGCGTGTACGCCAGGGATACATTGCCACAAACAAGCTGATCATGTTGTTTGGTCTTGGATTTTTTGTCATTCTGGAACTGTTTGCCGGAAATATCATTCGCCTTTTCCTGGGTGAAAACATCACAGAAACTGCCCTTTCTGTAGGGTGCGGTTATATCACTTTCCTTGGCCTTTGTTCCTACCTTCTGGGACTGAAAATGTCTGTGGATGGTATGCTCCGCGGAGCTGCAGATACCAAAGCTTTTACCATTGCCAATCTGGTGAACCTGGCTCTGCGTGTGCTGATTTCCTTTACACTTGCACCGGTATATGGTGTTGCATTTGTCTGGATTGCATCTCCCATTGGATGGGCTGCAAACTGGCTTATTTCCTATACCCATTACCGGAAAACGGATTTGGCTAAGGGGTAATGGATTTCCAGCCAAATCCGTAGGAACAAACACGCTTTCTTTCAAAAATAATCTAAAGTATGAAAAAACAAAATACATCTTGAAAAAAACAGCTGGATGATTTATTATAAGCACATCTGAAACATATTTGTGAACATCTTTTCTAGAATCTTTGCTCGATCTTTGGTATTCGCCAATCGTTTCAAGAGAAACTCATTCACAAACTATATTTTTCTACACAATTTGCACAAAAGTTTATAAAATTAATTTACCAAAGAAAGGAGTTGATACCATGTCAGCTAGTGCAAGAAATTTTGTTTATGATTTTAAAGTTCGTAAAGATGATAAAAATGTAAAACCAGAACCAGTTATTACCAATGAAGAACTTCAAAGATGTAAGAAAGTTGCTGATAAGTATCGAGTGAAAAAATAGATGTCATTCTTTGTTACTCAAATGAGTAGCAGCTATTATCCCTCTGCTATTCATTTTTCTGCAAATCCCAAAAGTTGCGATAATCCTGAACATTATAATACTTATATCTCTCAAACATGCTTTTCGGATTATATAACTGGTATGGGAGTCACATATATTTTCTGCCACAAAGATGATAAAGACGATAAAACAGAGAATATATCTATTATGGGATACATAACACTAAAATCATCCTCTCTCATCAAGCGTGTATCGGAAGATTCTCCAATCGGATCACCTTCTATTGAAATATCCGAGCTTGCTGTCGATAAAAAGTTTGAACGTCATAAAATTGGCTCTGATATGATTGATTTTGCATTTGACGTTGCAAACGAATTAAGAAAAACTATATTAGGGATACAGTATATTCTTATTTGTTCTGATCCTAAATCAGTCGGTTTTTATGAGAAAAAGGGATTCAAAAAAGTAAGCGAATATTTTGAAGAACGTATTCCAAGGGAAAATTGGAATCAGGATTGTATACCGATGCTGCGAAAGTTTCCTGAAATAGAGAATATTTAATTAATGCAGTATTTCCGGAAGCATAGAAAGTTCCTCTGCGTGTATACAATTGGGAAAGCTCCTATCTGTAAGTCGTTTCTTTACTGTGAGAAGGTCCATCCACAAAACACTGGATACTTCTGATTCCTGTAATTGGAAATCCCTTTCATCCCTATCACAAAGTGCATAAAACACCCTGCTTATCTGTTCGTCATGGTAAGGCTTTCCATGAAACACGTCATAATCTGATTTATGAATATCCCCCAGAAAAATAAGTTGCTCCCGGCCTAATACAAGTCCAAGTTCTTCTTCTAATTCGCGAAGTGCTGATTCCTCATAACCACAGCCTGCCGGAATATGACCAGCACTGGAAATGTCGTAGCACCCCGGAAAAGAATCTTTTGTATCACTTCTTTTCTGCAAAAGAACCTGTGTCACCCATTCTCCTGTTTCTGCATTTCTATGTTTTCGCATAAGCCACACCTATTTCAGCAACATCATCCATCTCTTTTGTACGAAGCTGCATCTCCATATAACATCGTGAACTATTATCATAAAACGTGATATGAAGGGAGCGATAATCACTTACATTTTCACAATTTATATAATCACGGTAATAAGAGCGTACTGTATCATTCAGCAATTCAGGCGATCCTTGATATCTGACACCGTTGGATATGCTCCATTTTGAGCATAATAATCATAGATATATTCCACAATATATCCATTGAATTTTGCCTCAGCACGGATGAGTGATTTAATCCGTCCCTTGAATGTAAAGGATAAATAGGGATACTCCTGTGCCATGTATTTATAAAACTCACGAATTTTTTGGGATTGTGCAGTTAAGAAATCATTATGCTCCAGGATTTCCATATATCTTTTAATGATTCGAAGAACTGTATGACCTGAATATACCACGCTATTATCATTCAATGAGCCAATGACCTTTCCCTATTTTTACCTATTTTTACTTCACAATAAAGTAATAAATAATAGGAGGAATCAAAATGGAATATATATGGGATGAGTTGCCTGAAATACTAACCTTTCAAGATGTAAAAATGATATTACTTATTTCAAAACCTACGCTAATAAAAATCGTGACATGCTCCCACCACTTAAATCCTGGATTTTGAAGTGGGGGCTTCCTGTTCAATGGCTCTCCTGAGCCAAGTATCTGCAGGCTACCCTCGCGTGCCCCGCGATTGTTTTTGCCCGGTTACGGGCATTTCTATTTCCTTTGTCCGCATGCGGACTTATTTTTCCCTGCTTCCTGCCTATGCACTCAGCATTCTCCTTGCCTCCTCGCGGATATTCACTGCCGCATTTTTGTCCCGGTCCATGACATTCCCGCACTCGCATATGTATATGCGCTCCGAAAGCTTCAGTTCCTTTTTCACCCTTCCGCACCTGCTGCATCTCTTACTGGATGGATAGAACCGGGCTACCTTTACCAGTTTCTTTCCCTGCTCCTCCAGCTTGTAGGCCAGGATATCCCGGAACATTCCGTAGCTGTTATCCATGACACTCTTTCCAAAATGCAGGCACCGGCTCATGGCTTTCATGTCCAGATCTTCCACGCCCACTGCATCGTAAGTATCGGCAATCCTTCTGGTCAGCTTGTGGA
>JBJENT010000252.1:0-6119 GCA_051880335.1 Lachnospiraceae bacterium | reverse complement strand
TGGGAACTATAACTGCTATCTGGTTTGTTCTCTTAATTGGATGGATATTTGCTACTCTGACAACCCCGGCGTATGATCAAAATGAAGTACTTACGGCAGCAAAAGATCTGATTAATAAAGATTACTCACGTTGGAAATATGGTATGTATATGTATGTCTATCCACATCAAAATGGAATGGCTTTATGTTATATCCCATTCCAGCTTCTATTTCCAAATCATACTGTACTTGCAGTTGAAATTTTTAATCTTATATGCTGGTATGGAACAATTTGTGGATTGGCAAAATTGTCACTTAAATATTTTAATAGTGTGAGAATGACAAAAGTGCTATATCTTGGACTTTTGTTTTTCTTCCCGGCGTGGGGATACATTACATTTATTTATGGAACAATTCCTAGCCTGTTATGCTGTGTATGGGCAATTAATATGGAAAAAAACTATGAAGAGAGTGGAAAACTTAAATATGCATTTTTTGCGGCACTTTTTCTAATTGTAGCAATTTTGTGGAAACAGAATTCATATATTTTTGCAATAGGCATTGGAATCATGTTTTTGTTGGATGCTATACGCATGAAGAGAAAGAAAAGTCTGGTTGCGCTTTTTTTACTCGTAGTTACTATCGTTATAGAATGTATATTTGTTCCGAGCTTTATGCATCGAGTTACCGGTGAAGAAACGAATCATGCGTTGCCGGCACTGGCATTTGTTGCATTAGGGCTAAATGAGAGCAATATTGCACCAGGATGGTATAATGAGTTTTCCGTTAAAATGGGGCGAGAACAGGGCTATATTAAAGAAAATATGAACAAAGCCTCCATAGAAGAAATAAAGACCAGACTTCAGATATATGCTTCTGATCCGGAGTATGGAGTACGTTTTTTTGGAAGAAAACTGAATGCTATGTGGAATTCCCCGGATTTTGAAGGAACATTAATTATAAATCGAAGAAACTATGATGCAAGTCTGCCATATTGGGTAAAGGACATTATTTACAATGGCGGAGTCGTAAATACCATTCTGTTTTTGATTGAGGACATTATGCAGAGTGTATATACCTGTGGACTCGTCTTATATCTGATATTTGACAGAAAAAAATTGGATCTGCGAAAGGCATGTCCGATGATTCTTTTGATAGGAGGATTCCTATTCCATTTCTTTTGGGAAGGAAAGACACAATACGCATTCCCTTATTATGTTATATTGTTCCCTTATGCAGTGAAAGGTTTCTATAGTGTAACACTGTATTTGAAGAGTAAATGGGAACAGAAAGAACGAAAATATTGGAAAGATGGAGAAATTCGGATAATGGGAGCATTGCTGGCTCTTATTATTGTAATAGGAGTGAGCGATTCTATTTTTGTGAATTCTACCCTTAAGCTGGGAGTGGATACGGCTGACTACATCTATTATTGTCAAAATGAGACGCAGTGGAAACATCCGGAGTACCATCGATCTGATGATTTGGAAGTAATCACACAAATGAATAATCTGAAATATGAATAATATAAAGCGTATATATTTTATTTGAGTGAAGAACAGCAGGGAGACAAAGGTGAACAGATTTTTGTTAAAAGCAGGAAATAAGATTGTATATGGTTTGTTTGCCATAATTGCTACATATTTGTTTTTGCTTAGCATTTTTACTACATGCCTTATGGCATATACGGATGAACATATCTTTTATATCAAAGATTTTGCAATTCTGATCTGTATTGGAATATTAAGTGTCTGTATGTTATTAGCATTGTTCCATAAATATCATGTGGATAAGAGCATAATGACAAAGCAGTTGAAAACGGTGGCTTGTGTATTAACCATACTATTTGGAACATTGATGTGTGCTTTTATCCTGAAAATGAGGCTCTGGCCAATATATGACCAAAGAGCTGTTATGGAAGGCGCACAAAAATTTATGTGGGGAAACTATTCTGAATGGACGGAGGGAGAATATTTTTCCATGTTTACCATTCAAAATGGAATGGCTTTTATGGAGATGCCATTTGTCCTTTTTTTCAGAGAAAATGCTTATATCGCCATCCAAATCTGGAATGTTTTAATGCTGATTCTGGGATATCTGGGAATCGCTAAGATCATAAAGATTTTTACCGATGAAAAGACAGCATACTATGTGTATATTTGCCTGCTATGCATTGTACCCATGTGGACAAACTGCACGTTGGTGTATGGAAATTATTCTGCCATGACGTTTTCCATCTGGGCGATCTATTTTGAAATTCTTTTTGAAAAAAGGAAAAAATGTAAATACATTTTGTATAGTAGTATCTGCATTTTCTTTGGATTAGCCTGGAAGACCAATGCACAGGTATTCTGGCTTACCATTCTCATCATGCTGCTGGTATATGGACTTCGGGAAAAACAGTGGAAGACCTCGCTGGGAGGACTTACTCTGGTAATCTTTTTTGGACTATTATCTTTAAAAGGATTTCCTTATCTGGCCCATGTAATCACCGGAGAGAATACATCACAGGGGATTCCGCTTATTTCCTGGTTTGCCATGGGGATGCAGGAAAGCAGTGTGGCACCGGGATGGTTTAATGAATTTCAGGTAAACCTTTATCGAAATGTCAGTCGTGATCCGGCTGTGATTTCGGCAGAGTCTGTGAAGAGTATAAAGGAGACTCTCACGGTCTTTGTACAAAATCCGGGCTACATGTTCCGTTTCTTTGCCAGAAAAGTGGGCTCTATGTGGGCTGATCCTGCATTACAGTGCTTTGATGTGGTAAATACCAGAAATCTGTGGGGAGAATTCTCCTATTTCACAAAGGATATCTTTTATAATGGTGGAAAAATCAATACCATTTTGTGTGTGCTACTGGATATCCAGCAAAGCATGCTATACTTTGGAGTGGTGTTTTATTTGATTCTCTTCCGAAAGAAGCAGAAACTGGAGCAATCGCATTTGATTGTAGCTTTTCTGGGCGGATTTTTATATCATTTCCTGAGCGAAGCGAAAAGTCAGTATATCCTCATCTATTATGTACTTCTGGTGCCATATGCAGTGATGGGATACCGCTGTTTCATAACGAAGCTGTCTTTTATCCACTGGAAAGAAAAGGAAGAAAGAAAAGCACTGCTTCAAAGCGGAAGTGTGAGATGGGGGATGGCATTGGCTGTTCTGATTTTCATCATCTGGATTGGTCGTGGACCAATATTTGAAAATACAGTAAAAATCGGAACAGATACCCAGGACTACATCTGGTATTGCCAGAATGAAACCCAGTGGAAGTCAGATGATTACTTCAAAGTGTAAGAAAATATAAATAAAAAAGAAAGCCAAACTAAGAAAGTATAAATTAGAAAGACCTTGGTGCCATGAAAATAACCTTTGTGTCCAATTATATCAATCATCATCAAATACCGGTCTCCAATGAACTTTTCAGACAGCTGGGAGAAGATTACTGTTTCATTCAGACAGAACCTATCGAAGCAGAACGCCTTCAGATGGGATGGGAGGATCAGACAGGAAAACTTTCCTACCTGAAGTGCTATTATGATGAGCCGGAAGTATGTAAAAAGCTGATCATGGAAAGTGACGCAGTCATTTTCGGCGGAACCGATGAAGAAAGCTATATCCAGGACCGGTTGAAAGCCGGAAAACTTACCATCAGATACAGTGAGAGGCTTTATAAAACGGGGCAGTGGAAAGCAGTTTCACCAAGAGGACTCAACAAAAAATATCAGGATCACACCCGCTATCGAAAATCGCCGGTATATCTGCTTTGTGCCGGAGGATATGTACCATGTGATTTTCATATAGTCCATGCGTATCCGGAGAAAATGCTGAAATGGGGCTACTTCCCTGCAACCATGGAGCTGGACATAGATGAAGTATGGGAACGGAAGAATAGAAAGGCGATGAAACCAGGAGAGAGTGCATCCAAAGAAGGTGTTATGACACTTCTCTGGGCAGGCCGCTTTATCGATTGGAAGCATCCGGAACTGCCGATTTTTTTGGCACAGCAGTTAAAGCAAAAAGGATATAAATTTCACCTGACCATGGTGGGTGGCGGTGATATGGAACAGGAAATCTGTGGGATGGTTCAGAAAAAGCAGTTGGAAGACTGTGTAGAACTGGCAGGATATTTAAGTCCGGAGCAGGTACGGGAGAAAATGCTGGACAGCCAGATTTATCTCTTTACCAGTGATTATCAGGAAGGCTGGGGAGCGGTCTTAAATGAAGCCATGAACAGTGGGTGCGCAGTGGTAGCCAGCCATGCCATA
Source organism: Lachnospiraceae bacterium (assembly GCA_051880335.1). GTDB lineage: Bacteria > Bacillota > Clostridia > Lachnospirales > Lachnospiraceae > 1XD8-76. The sequence continues at coordinate 1,875 of JBJENT010000252.1, read as the reverse complement.
GGAGCAGTGCCTTTCCTGGTACAGCACGGAAAGAATGGTCTGATTTTTGAAAGTGGAAATCAGAAAGATTTTTGCAATCAGGTTGAAAAGTTGCTGCAAAAACAAAAGGAAGCAGAGAATCTGGGAAAAGAGGCTTATCAGACTATCACAGAAACGTGGAATGCAGAGAAAGCAGCAGACAGACTGCTTACCACCATAAAGAATCTGCAGCTGCAGGAGGAACTGAGCTTTTATGCAGAAGGGCCTTGTAGTAGGGCAGAGGTGGTTTCGGAGCGAAGAATGTTATACAAATTAAAGAATCATAATGCGTGATAATCCAATAATTGATTTGCCACTGTCTGTACGAATGATTGTGGCAATAGGAGAGTATGAGGGAATATGTCAGAACTAATCAGCATTATTGTACCAATCTATAATATAAAAGAATATCTGGAACGCTGTGTGGATTCCATTCTGGCACAGACATATGAAAACATAGAAGTGCTGCTGGTGGATGATGGATCAACGGATGGAACATCTCTTCTGGTGGATGAACTGAGGAAAAAGGATAGCCGAATCCATGTATTTCATAAGGAAAACGGAGGTTCTTCTTCTGCCAGAAATCTGGGAATCCGTGAAGCCAAAGGAACTTACCTGGGATTTATTGATAGCGATGATTACATCGAACCATATATGCTTGAAAAACTGTATGAAGCCATTCAGAGAACCGGGATGCCTATTGCTCAGGGCAGCAGAGAAGAAATCGATGAACAGGGAAATATCCTGCCGGATATCTGTATCCCACCGGAAAAGGAGACGGTTTACCCCAGTAAAGAATTCATGAAAGAGCTGCTGCTTCATAAGGGAGATTGCTCTTTTTGCACCAAGTTGACGGATGCCAGACTATTTGGCAAGGGAGAAAGCCAGGGCGGTGTACAGAAGGTCAGAGAAGGTGATGCTGGGGAGCAGCAGGACGGATTCCGGTTTCCGGAAGGGGCTTTGAATGAAGATTTTCATGTCTTGGTACAAATGCTTCCCCAAATAGCCGGTATCGTGTGTATACCGGAGAGAACCTATCATGTATTTTACAAAAGTGGAAGCAACACTCGGGTAAAAGATGAAAATGCTTTTTCCAGAGTATATGGTGACAATGTGGATAATGCAGATATGGTGTTGAAGATTGTGGAAAAGGAGTATCCGGATTTGGTGACCATAGCCATGCGGTTTGGGTTTTATCAGAGACTGGATTATCTGCTGCATATTCCGATTCCACAGATGACGAAGGAAAATCAGCAGTATCAAAATATCGTGAAATTTCTGAGAAAACATAGGAGAGAGATTCAGAGAAATCCTGAACTGCCAAAGAAGCAGAAGGTATATTTGCTTCTGTTGTCGATGGCACCGGTTATGGTGCGGAAGACACATCGGATGGTGATGAAATCGAAAAATAGAAAGTGCCATTAGGAAATTAGTACGAAGTGGATTTGGTATATTGATGCTTGGAGTATAGAAAAAATGAAAGGATAATTTGATATGTATTTGACAGATATTGTAATGCAATTAGTTTGTATGCTATTTTTTTTGTTTTTTGGTTTATATTTTTTTATGTTTGCTTTTACTTTTTATAGAAGGGAAAAAACAAGGACAAGGGAACAAGATGTTAAGCGTTATACATTTGAGTATTGTACAAAGGAAATGGAACTGCTAAATAAATATACAGACAATACAAGTAATATATTTAAAAATCGAGAAGATGTAATCTTCGCTATGCTCAGCTTGTTTGAACGTTTAGCAGTAGGTGTGTATACAGAAGTGTTAAGTGAAGAAGTTGTTGTTAGGTATTTTGGTTCATATATGAGGAGCTTTTACGAAGATAATAGGATAAATCTTTTTGAA
>JBJENT010000251.1:0-6141 GCA_051880335.1 Lachnospiraceae bacterium | reverse complement strand
TGCAGCAATCAGAGAACTTGAAAAGATAGAAATGATCAGAGGCCATGATCAAATATACCGACTGGATCATGCGGTGACCAAGACACAGAAGACAATACTGAAAGCGTTTGGAATGGACACTGCATATGTGAAGAACAGGGAATACCTATAACGCTGCATGTGAGGAATTGACAAATCTGAGAAACAAGATGGAAGCCATCAACAATGAAGCACTTGTTGAGGCATTCATGAAAAGTAATAAAACACTTGAAGAAACGATTGCATTTTTGGAATCGGATATAAAGGTGGAGGAAGAAGAAACGAAGCCGGCAAGCCGTCGTGGTCGGAAAAGAAAAGCGAGCCATTCTTGCATGTGGGACAAAGAAATTCATTACTCTCTGGTAAAAATATGTTGTCCAACCCTATGATAAACTGTTACAATATACATGGTTTTATACCATGTCCCAGAGTAACGGTCCTGCAAAGAAGGTTGCTCTGGGATTCCTTTTTCTTTTTTAAGGACAGTATACAGAGCAATGTTTGGACAAGCAAGAAAATCAGTTGAAGGACATTTAGTTATATCAGAAACAGCGTGACACAAAAGGAGAATAAACAATATGAAGTACAAAAGGAAAGAGAATGATGCAAAAGTATTGCGTTATTTTTCTTTTTAGTGTAACATAATGACAAGGCTAGACGGAATATGCCAAAAGAGGAAGATAATCTTCATAGGGGGTAAGAAATTTTTTGCAACATAACACAATGGCAGATGTAGAATGAATGCCTGATTAAGACAAAAAGGCTTGATTTTCAAATTGCAGTGTCTGAGAAAGGAAAGAATGACAGTGAGGAGGATGGTAAGTGATGAACGATAGTTTTATTAATTTGTTTGACGAGGGATGTCTTTCGGCTGAAACAAGGGTGCTGATGGCGGATGGTTCAAAGGAAGAGATTGCACATATCCGTTTGGGCGACATGGTAGAAAATATTGCTGGTGGTTACAGCCGTGTGATGGATGTGATGACGGGGATGGAATCGGAATGTTTGAAGATAGTACTGGAAGATAGAAGAGAATTGTGTGGCACGAAGGAACATCCGGTTATGACAGATCATGGGTATAAGACTTTAGAAGCGATTCGGTTAGGTGACCGTGTTCAGGTTGAGGAAGGTGGTTTTCGGATGGTTACTGGGCTATCCCTTAAGAATTGCGATGAAAGGGTTTACAATCTGGAGTTGGATGGGGATGAACATGGTTTCTGGGGCAATGGGATTGCTACAGGAGATTATTGCATTGAGTGGACTGTGAGGAGTCGATGAAGGGCAAATTGTCCGGTATGTGGAGTTGGATATGGAAGGTATCGTTCCTTTTATTCGTATCCCACACCAGGTTTTTCACCTTCAAGTAGTTCCTCAAGCGCTTCCAACAGGAGAATCAGTGGACAAACAAAAACAAGAGCAAGTTGGTCTCCTGTGGGTTCTACTATTTTGTATACTCCGGAAGAAATACGAACACTTACTCCAGTGCGGAGAAATGTTGAAGTTCGTTCTAAAGTACCGGATTTGAGAGACGTTTTTCTTTGCCATGCATGGGACGATAGAAAAAGTGTAGCCAAGGATTTATACGATATACTTGAATCAAAAGGGGTAGAAAAGTTTTTTGTAGCATAATACGACTACAATCGTGGATGATATGCCGTATAAAGACAAAAAGGTCTGGCAGAAAGGTACATATTGCGAACGTTGGTGTCGAGGTGGAAAAAGCATGATTAGAAAATTTTTACCTGTGGGGCAAGGTGCATTTTATTGTGAGTGTTTCGACAATTTGGTAGCTGGAGAAAGCATAAATATTATATATGATTGTGGTTCTTCTTCAGAAATAAAAAATGTTGAAAACGGATGTGGAAGGTTCTGATTTTGAAACTGGATAGGAGGGATTCCAAAAGCCCTCCTATTTGACATCATCGCTCCGGAGAGGATAAAGATTTTGAAGAAGTGGAGATTTGCTAACTGCAGTGTATGTGAGGGAATGAGCATTGATTTTTGGTGAATTGGATTGTAACAGGGGATTGATGTATAAGGTATGGGGGGATATATGGTTCAAAGCCAAAATTCTAAAGTTAGCCAATGGCTTGCAGAACATCGGTTAGTTCCGGAGGAAAGTTTTGCATGTGCTCTGAAGCGTCTTTGTCAAACATACCAGAAGAAAAATAATATTCGCTGCCTTGATGAAATCTATCGAAAAATTGGAATCCGAAAGGAATATATATATTATTGGATGAATCATCCGTATTCAGTTCGGACAAAAAATTTTCAAGTATGAAGTGATCCATGCCACAGCAGAACTCTTTGTTCTAGATGCAGAACAGGAGGAATTACTTGCAAACAAGGCCGGGCTTTCCCTGAAAAAGGACGATAAGTTCAATGATTTACTTATGGATACCATCAATAAGGAATCTTCACATAAAAAAATATATATTCAGGCACAAGTCAGTGAGCGAATGTTCCAATACATAAAAAAAGGAAGAATACCAACAAAGGAATCTCTGCTGGCTTTGCTGATTTCATTGAACATGCAGACAGAAGAAATCAATATATTGCTATCCAAGGCTGGCTATGTACTTTCGAATTCCATCGTTTGGGATATCATTGTAAAAGAACTAATAGCAGATCCGAAGATTATGCGAGCGGATTTCTGTTCTGTTTTTCGTATAAATGAATTACTTTATGACTTGGACCTTCCCCTTCTGATGACACATGAGAAAAAAACTTAGGGAAAGGTCCAAGTGTCTTTATTTTTTAATACTCTTGTCTTTCCATTTCATAATACAGTTGTAGTAGGCTTTGTAATTGACTGAATTACCGGAAAGATAACCATCCAGTTCCTTACGAAACCTGCGTATAGATTCTGCTTGCTCTTTGCCCGCTTCAACGAAGAATAAAAGTCTATCGTAGAGCATTAACAATTGGTTCAGGTCTCTCTGGCTTTTTAAAAGTTCGAGGTAGCCTTTTTTTACTTCCTCAAATTTGTGTCTAAGATCTGACAGCTCAGACGCCAGATGACTTCGTTTCTCAGTTTGAGAACAAATGCTCACTACTTCGGCCATGGTGTCTATACTCTTCAAAAAGGTTTCATATAAAATCTTGACTTCAGCAAGCTTTGCTTCCTCGCGGTTCTTTGCTTCTTTTGATAGCATATCAGAGACTTCATCTGAGGATGGTAAAAATTCTTTAAAGTCCTTGATAATATGTGCAGGATCGGTTTTTTCTTCAATGGAAGCATCCAAAGCTTTTAGCTTTTCCTGTAATACCTGCATGGGAAGAATAAAATTATCCTCCATCAGCTTCGTATGATTCTGAAGGACTTGCTCAAAACGTTTGCATTCATTATTCAACTGTGCAAAGAATCCCAGTGACTTTAAGTTCTGTTGGATATTTCCGGAGATTATGGACACATTATCTGTGATGCCTTTATCAATTCTATCCAATTCGCTGGAGAACTTACCTGCTTTCTTTCTTAGTTCACAGATATAACGATTGAAAATTTCAAGACTTTTTTTATCATATGGGTCATTTGCTGCAGCATCCTCTAATTTGTCCAGTAAGACCGGATTGGCAGACAGCATAGCCTGTTCTCCCACTATCAGCACCGTATGGGGCAACTCATTCTGGGTCAGATCATATACCTGGTTTGCATCTCCTTGCAGTTCTTTTGCTTTGCTATGAAGCACCGGCATATACTTGCTGTCGGTATCAATGATTACCTGATTTAAGCTCGCATAGTTGTCATCCCATGTTCGCTTGTTGTAGGTTTTCAGAGAGACCTGATTCTGTAAAATCAGTGCATTACCAAACTCTTTCTGTAGCTTCAAGGAAGCTTCAGCTTCTTTAAATAATGCTAAAAGTCCCTGAGCAATTCCGGGTACATTTTCCCATGCAGACTTTGCACTTTCAAAATCAAACATACATGATATAAGGTCAGATTTATTCGTAATTCCCATCAGGTTTTCCTTTGCACTTTCGATATAGCCGGATAACAGTCCCCACACGGCATTCAATGTCTTCAGACCAATGATGGCATTAGTGATTGCCAGTTTTAGGTTTTCCACCCCTGAGGTCGCCTTGGATACACTTGCAGAAACCTTGTTCAGGCTGTTGTATAAGGTTTGCTTCTCAGCAAGCTCCTCCTGCAACTTATTCTTTTCTTTTCGAATTTTTTCGGCTTTTGCACCATAGATACCACCTGTCACAGACCAGGTAATCAATACCAATGGTCCTCCAAGGACTCCGGCAGCACCAGTGCATGCAAGTCCACAGTCCTTATCATATTCTGCCTGTTTTGCTTTGACTTCCGCATCTAGAGAATCAATCATTTTTCTCAACTCTGCTGTTTCTTCCGTTATGTCCAGTTCGCCCAATTTGACAGACATGCTATTAGCAGCAGGAGAAAGTTCGTTCACTAATTTCTCTTGAAAAGCAGTTAGTTTGCCTAAAAGAGTATCAGTATAGGACTGATGTTCATCGGTTTCTTTTTGCCATCTCTCCAGAAGTGTTCCCAAAGCAACTAGCTTTTTTTTATCAGGATCTGTTATAGAAACATCCTCTATGGTTGAAAAAAGATCCATTTTCTCCATTATGCCAAGCACAAATTTTGCATGTTCTACAAATTCCGTACCATAAACCTGTAGCCTGTTTCCTTGATCAATTATATTGGTTTCCAAGTCGTTCCAGACTAAGGCGTGATTATGGAAGGGTGTATAGAATGCAGCGAAACTGGAAGGTGAAAAATCAGGATACTTTTTACTGAAAGGCTCATCTTCAGTGTATCCTAGCTCTTTTGTTACTTCTTCTTTGGTTGTTTTGAGAGATAATGCTGTCTTAACGTAGGTTTTAATATCGATGATATTCTCCCGGGTCAAGCCAAGCAGTCCTCTGGATTCCTGAATAGATGTTTCCGACGTCTCCTCAGCCAGGACGATATTTCCTTCGCCAAACATACCTGTCTTCAGAGTATGTGTCAAGGTAGGCAGTTCCTTTAAAACCGAAGAATCTCCGCTCATCAACCGAAGCATCTGCTGTGCCAGTTGGTATGGCTTGATATTCCCTGTCTGTTCAATTTTTTGACTGATTTCTTCAATTGATTTTAAATGTTGCTCTGAAATCTCGCTTGTTATCTGATGCATATTGTTATTTCCTCCGTATGATTATTTAGCATGAAAGCTTTCAGAATGCTTGTTCTCATTATAAAAAAGCGAAAGATAAAAAAACGAAATAAATTATCACTTTTTTATTCGTTGTTTGTTGTAAGAACAATATGATATAGTGTAAAAAATGTTTGTGTTGATGGAACGGAGTATAAATGGATGTCTTTCAAAGAGATGGAAAATGATGATATCATCATGGAAAAGAATGATGAAGTGGTGGCATTTGTAAAGACTAAAACAGGGAAGGGCAGTGCCGTAAGCACCGATTGATTGCTTACTGAAAAATAAACATTGACAAATAAGAGTGTACGTTCTGTATTTGAGGGTCTGTCGTGAGGGTCTGGTAGAAATACCAGACCTTTACAATTATATGCCTTGATTAATTCTTTATAAAATATACAGTGATTCAACGGTATTCGAGTTTATCGGACAGATTTCTGTTGATGATTCTGTAGTATTTCAGAATGAGTGGAATGCATGAAAGAAGAATAAGGATAAGATATATATATCATATGATTCTACCAATAAGAATTGCCAGGCCGGAGATATTGAATTTGTTGAATACGGTCATGCCAAGGAAGAACAAATGAATGCGGTCATAAATAGCAGCAGATCTTATGAAGAAATTCTTGCATTTGTGAAAGGGGAAGGTCTGACAGAATGAAAAAAGAATCAAAGAAACGAACACCGGGGCAAAATAGTGAAGACTGGAGCACTTCAACAAGTAGACTCCAATCTTTATATTTCAGTGCTTGTGAGATGGTAGGCGGCTGGACCTTCTGGATAGGAGGGACGCCTTGCAGTTTTTGATTAGTTTTCACGGACTTGAGCGATCGTTTTGCTTAAATAATTAGGAAGAAACAAGTTTAAGGGCGAAGGTCGAGTTGTTATTTATTTTGCTACGTGATATAATCATCACAAAACATTTGGAGGTGCAAAAGTTATGAAGAAAAAGATTATT
>JBJENT010000250.1:0-6317 GCA_051880335.1 Lachnospiraceae bacterium | reverse complement strand
TCAGTGATAATCAAATCCGAATTGGATAGGGCATTCTGATAGCTGTCTTTATGAAAATCCTCTCCCAGCTCATCCACATAGCCCTCTATATAGTGGGTATCTGCAGTCAACAGCGTAAGCGCAAAAGGTTCCTCACTTCCGGCCAGCCGGCCTAACTCCTCTTTGGCATAATCAAACAGCCTTCGATCCTCAAATCCCCACCATACATAATAGTCTTCATCAATATAACCACGGTCTATGGCTGTATAATAGTCAAATATCTCATAACTTCCGTGGGTCTTATACAGACTGTTTCTTCCACCAAAAGCGGAATCCGAGCCAATCATCAATTCCAGCTGATACCCCTCTGCTTCCAGAATATCTCCCAGTCCGGTCACTCCGGGCAGAAAAGTAGTGTATTCTTCATATTCATTTTGTCCATTTGGCATGCACATGGGAATCCCCGTTGATTGAGCCAGCATAGCTGCCACTGTCCAGTCGCATCCGTATTCCACCAGAGCACCATTTTTTTCTTCCGGATTCCAGAAAGAAGTATTCTCATACATAAGCTCTGTTAAATTCGGAATAAAGCTGATATCCTGTGCGCCGCCACAGTGGTCTACCATATAGGTATTTTCCATAGACTCACAGAATATGTAGATCAGGTTCTTTTTCTCTTCCGGGAACTTTACCACCGCTGTATTGGGATCCACATAATAATCTTCATACAATGTAGAACTTTCTGCTGAAAGCATTTTGTAATGTGCAATGGCTCCTATTTCATTTAAGCCATGATACAAGATGCCACCCAGAAACAGGATTCCCAACATAGCATATGCCACTTCCATCAGCGTACGGAATTTCCGGGGAAGCCATTTTTTCACTATCACAGCAATGATTACCGTAAAAATCGCACATATTGCAATAGTTAAAGGTAGATTTAATAAATAAAATTGTGAGAAAACAGACATATTTGCGCCCTGCATATTGCCGGTCACGCTAAAATAAATCTGTTCAAAGGTCACATTTCCAAATACTGCTTCTTTGTATTGCAGTGCTTCCAGAAGGAGTGCACCTATACAAAATCCTGTCATTCCTAAAAGATAAAGAATGCATTTTCCAACTTTTTTCATTCGCAATTCTCTCTGATTCATTAGTCTCTCTGACCATAATATACTCTGTAGTAAATCATGATTTACTTCTTTTCAAGCTGCTGCTTCAATTCCTCAAAATGCTCTTTAAACAGCTTGGAGCACATACTGGGGTTTCCTAAAATCACGCTTCTCTTAAAGAATCTTCTACGGGAAGACCAGCCATGCACGATATCCTTCATGGCACTTAATCTATCCCGGATAGCATTCAATTCATTCTGATTGGATTCCAGACGCTCCACATATCCACTCTGCATCTTTTCACGTATTTTTTCCAGCCTTCTTTCCAGCTCATCTACACGTTCTTCCAGATGCATTTCAATATTCTTTTTGAACTGCTTTTTATCATCTTCCGCTATCGCAACGATCACGTCCAGCCTGCGATGCATACGAGCCATTTCTTCCCGTATTTTTTCCATACCCATAAGGATATTTCTGATATCCATTGCGATCTTGAAGGAGCCTGCAAAATCCAGCGCCATGATTACCGTCACTACCGGAATCAGGATCCGGAACACTCCGACAGGAATCATATACATCAGATGTTCCACCGGTCTATGTACAAACTGATTCATGAGAACTGTCAACACTCCCCATGCCAATGAACTTCCAAGACAGATATGTCCCTGAAAATTAAATGGCTGATCAGAATAATCCCAGTAACGAACCTTAAACAAGGTTTCCATTGCCACTCCAGTCACGTATTCCAGAGCAGTTGCCCCCACACATCCGGCCAGATATGTAAGAATGATATGATCTGCAAATGGAGCAGATACCACTAACATCATGATTGCACCTGTTCCATATAAAGGCAGGTAAGGTCCTCTCATAAAACCTCTGTTAACAAAGTGGATCGGTTTCTGCTTCAGCGAAACATAAGTAGATTCAAAGCACCATCCAAAAAAACAATAGAAGTAAAAAAAGAACAGCCATTGTGATACACTATAGTTATACATTTCTTTCACCTCAAACAGTTAAATCAAACATTATTTTCAAACATTTGTATCAAACATTTTCCATTATTTTTCCAAATATCAAAGATTTCTTCCAAATATCAATATTCCTACACTCAGTTTTCCTTTTCTTGTCTCCCGCTTTGTCCCCTGATAGATAAACTTTCCAAATCCACGCACTGTTATTGCGTCATTCTCTTTTAAATAGCAACTGTTATTTTCACACAATCTGCCATTTAGATATATTTTCCCGGCACGAAACAGTTCCAGGCTCTGTGTTCTCGACAGATTGTAAATCTTCGAAATCACCCCATCGATCCGGACAGATGAAACTGTTATTTCCATGGAGACCGGTTCAGGCGGCTTCGGCACATCTTCCTCCCTTGCCACCGCACATGTTACATTGGTGTGCTTTATCTTATCCAGATTCTCTATCAGATAATCTGCCACCTTACTTTGACAGTATACATATCCTGTATTATTCCGGATCAGAATATCTCCTACAGTACTGCGTTCAATCCCCAGATTCATGATCGCACCGAGGAAATCCATGTGGGAAAGCTGATCTGCAAATTTCTGGAGCAGGGGCCTTACGATCAAAAGTGTAATGGGGAACTCCTCCACATACCCCAGATTTTCTTCTTTTCCAAAGCGCAGCATTTTCCGTTCACAGTCCGGATTTCCGCCAAACAACTGGGCTCCGGCATATGCCAGTTCCTTTTCCATATCACAAAATACTGCCTGATCGGACAATCCCAAAAATCCTGTAAAAGTATACATATTCTGGTTAAAACTCTTATCTGCAAGTTCTGACAGTCTCTTTTGTAATTGCTTTATTTCCTTTTCTGTTTCATTCATTCCATATCCCTTATCTACAAAAAGACTCCGCCCGGGAGTCTTTTTATAAATATATTTGTTCTTACCTATCCTACATGAAGGAGATTACTTCTTCTTTCGGTGCTTTTGTTTTCTCTACACTTACTGCGTGGAGAACCGGTCCTTCTCCGTTATAATCTGCAAAATACTCTTTCTTCACAACAGCAGTAACCTTGACCCACTCTTTCTGCTTTAATGCACCGGCTCCCGGAAACTCGCAGACATATCCAAGAAATGTCATGTCCTCCGCGCAGCAGGTCATCGCCATTCTGCCCGGTACAAAATAATCCTTTGCAAAATGCTCCGGTTTTAATACCTGTGCCACGAACTGAATTCGTTTGCCTTCATATCTTTCCAGATGATCCATGGAATCAATATACCAGATTCCATACCCCTGATTATCCAGCACAATCGGATCATCCTGCAGACTGTAAGGCAGATCATCTTCAAAGATTTCTGTGATTTCTCCCTGTGAATCCTCAAAGATAATTTCTGCTTTCTGATTTACTGCTTTCATATTTCTCTTATAAGTTGCCAGATCTTCGATACCGTCACATCGGTTAAAGATAATCATCTCTGATTTTCTGACCATCTCTGCCAGAAGAGATCTCATATTGGAGTAATACATCTGGAAAGTAGATGCATCAATACAGGTAATCTGCTGTTCCACAGCCCAATGCCAGGGAAGCTTCATATCTTTGCAGTTCCACATACCGTTGTATTCGATAATGATTCGTTCCGGTTTATATTTCTTTTCCAGTTCCATCAGATTGTCCGGAGTAAAGTCTTCTTCCTCTTCGATCAGCTCCAGAACCGAATTTGTCTTCCTGAGCAGTTCAGGATCATACTCGATTTCACCCTCCTCGCATAACAGAATCAATGTTTTTCCTCTTGACTGGAAGTAGGGCTGTGCAAGAGTATAGGTGATAAACTCTGTTTTCCCGCTTTCCAGAAAGCCATTTATAAGATATACTGGTTTCATTTTTAATTTGTCCTTCTTAAATCCAAGCATATTGCCTTTTCTTTCCTATCCTGCATCTTTCAAAGCAAAAGATATATCCTGTATCCTTCAAAACAAAAGATATTTACTCTGACATTTTTTATCTGGCAAACAATTCTTTCAGCTGATCTTCCTTCAAGCCGGAACCAATCACGCAGAACTTACCTGTTACATCCGGTTTTCCTGTTCTTACATCAGCTTCACCCGGTACATAGTCAAAATAAATCCAGGTTCCGTCTGAGGATGGAACCATGCCTTTTGCACGCAGTACCATACCATACTTACTGCTGTTGTCCAGTTCTTCCAGGAAATTCTCAATTTCCTCTTTCTCATAAACGGCAGGTGTTTCCATTCCCCAGCTACCAAATACTTCATCTGCGTGATGATGCCCCTCATGGTGGTCGTGATCATGACAGCCGCAGGTACATTCCGGACCATGGTCGTGATCATGATGGTCATGGTGGTCGTGGTCGTGATGGTCGTGATCGTGATGGTCGTGGTCATGATCGTGGTCATGGTCGTGATGGTCATGATCGTGGTCATGATGATCGTGGTCATGGTCGTGACAGCCACAGGTACACTCTTCATCATGGTGGTCGTGATCATGGTGGTCATGCTCATGATCGTGCAGTTTCATGACTTCTGCCATTAACTGTGCTTCTAAATCTTTCGCACCTTCTATTGTATCCAGAATATTCTTTCCGTCCAGTTCATCCCATGGCGTTGTAATAATCGTAGCCTTCTCATTATGCTCACGAATCAGTTCTACCGCCTGCTTGATTTTTTCCTGCTTCATATTACCTGTACGGCTTAAAATAATGGTTCCTGCATGTTCAATCTGGTTGACAAAGAATTCTCCGAAATTCTTAATATACATTTTACATTTTGAGGCATCCACAACAGCCACTGCACTGTTTAACTGGATTTCCACATCGCTCTTAACGCCTTCAACTGCTTTCATAACATCAGAAAGCTTCCCTACACCGGATGGCTCAATCAGAATTCTTTCCGGTTCGTATGTTGAAATCACTTCCTGTAACGCTGTACCGAAATCTCCCACTAAGGAACAGCAGATACATCCTGAATTCATTTCCTTAATTTCAATTCCGGCATCCTTTAAAAATCCACCGTCAATGCCTATCTGTCCAAATTCATTTTCGATTAAAACAACCTTGGTTCCTGCCAAAGCTTCCTGCAGTAATTTCTTAATCAAAGTTGTCTTCCCGGCTCCCAGAAAGCCGGAGAATATATCAATTTTTGTCATCCTAAAACCTTCTTTCTTTCTATCTGATGAGTCACCTTGTATTTTCTACTATATTTTCCATTATGTCAAGTAATATACCCTGTCTGGATACTACATATGCCAACCTGTAACCTCTGCATATATTCCAATGAAACTACTATATAATCTAACCTGCAACTTCTACATATGCCAAATCGGAACTGCCACAAAAATCGGGGAATCAACATCTTCTGTATCGTCTTTTGTATCGTTTTCTGTATCATTTTCTACAGTGTATTCCATATTGATTTTCAATTCACTTGTTTTACCTGCGGAAACAATTCCGATCAGACTACCATTTTCATCAAAAACTCCACTTCCGGACATCCCTGCATCAATCTCCCCATAGCATACCATCATACTTTGCGCTGAGAAAAGGGACGGAATCTCTACTGTCACATCAGTATCCATCAAATATCCCTGACTATAATTTGCCGCCACATAATCCATAGAGCCGAATATCACCACCTCTTCACCCTTTATCATCTGTTCTGCTGTGCGGCTGCTTCGGGTGACTTTTTTCAGGGATAGAACATCTTCTCTGTCCATTTCACTAATCGGAATCTCTGCGAACCCGATATCATAGTCCTCTGAAAGTTCTTTTACTGTTGCTCTGCAGTACTCCCCTTCAAAAAAAATAACATCACAGGTGTTATCTTTCTCCAGTAAGTGCCTGCAGGACAATATGGTTATCTTTTCATCATCTATATCCCAGATTACACCGCTTCCAAAGTACTCATTTACTTCAATCCGAACAACAGAAGGACGAAGTGCTTCCCTGAGGGACTCTGCCTGCTCCCCCTCATCCTGCTCTTCCTCGACCAGAGATGAAATAAGGCTCTCAGCAGCCGGTTTACTTCCATCCGATGTCTCTCCCATATTATTTTGCTTTCCGCATCCGAACAGCAAAAGCAGACAACCCAGACAAGCTATGCCCGCCTTCACGGACATAATTGCTTTCACTCTCATGACTTTCTCCTCGACTATGCCTTTCTTTCCTATTCTAACCACCCTCATTTCAAAAAACACAAAAAGCCTTCCACATCAAGCAGAAAGCTTTTCCATGCAATGTAATA
>JBJENT010000249.1:0-6347 GCA_051880335.1 Lachnospiraceae bacterium | reverse complement strand
TTATATAGGTAGTTTTGATGTTGCACTGAATAAAACTTATACCTGTGCAGCGTTCAAAATGTCCACAAAAGTGCTGGGAGAACTGGCACAGCCGGGTGCAGAGCTCTATGGAATACAGTATACCAACGAGGGCAAAATCGTAATTTTTGGAGGCGGGGAACCTCTGATGATCGGGGACCGTTTGATCGGGGCACTGGGAGTCAGTGGCGGAACAGCCCAGCAGGATACAGCCCTTGCTGCTTATGGAAAAGACATCTTGAAGGAGGTATTACAGTGCCAATAAGTGAGAGCATGGTACAGGATATTGTATCAGAAGTTATGGCTAAAATGCAGATTGCTGAAGCTCCTTCCGGAAAGCATGGCGTGTTCAAGGATATGAACGAAGCTATCGCTGCCGCACAGAAAGCTCAGAAAATCGTTAGAGATCTTTCTATGGACCAGAGAGAAAAGATCATTTCTAACATTCGTAAAAAAACACATGAGTGTGCTGAAATCATGGCCAGAATGGGTGTAGATGAAACCGGTATGGGTAACGTACCACATAAGATTCTGAAACATCATCTGGTAGCTGATAAAGTACCTGGAACAGAAGATATTACAACAGAAGCTTACTCAGGAGACAGAGGTCTTACTCTGGTTGAGATGGGACCATTTGGTGTCATTGGTGCGATTACTCCATGTACCAATCCTTCCGAAACCGTTCTCTGCAACTCCATGGGTATGATCGCAGGTGGAAACACAGTGGTATTTAACCCACATCCGCAGGCTATCAAAACTTCTATTTATGCCATCAATCTGGTAAACGAAGCTTCCCTGGAAGCAGGTGGACCGGATAATGTGGCTTGTACCGTAGAAAAACCCACCCTGGAAACCAGTGATATTATGATGCACCATCCGGCAATTCAGTTGATCGCTGCAACCGGTGGTCCGGGTGTTGTAACCGCAGTTCTTTCTTCCGGAAGACGTGGTATCGGTGCAGGGGCTGGTAACCCACCGGCACTGGTAGATGAGACAGCTGATATCAGAAAAGCTGCAGCAGACATTGTAAATGGTTGTACATTCGATAATAACCTTCCTTGTATCGCTGAGAAGGAAATCGTAGCAGTAGAAAGCGTAGTCGATGAACTGTTACATTATATGGTAACAGAGCAGGGCTGCTATCTGGCATCCAAAGAAGAGCAGGATAAACTGATCGCTCATGTATTTACAGAAAAGGGTGCGCTGAACAGAAAAGCAGTTGGACGTAGTGCCAAAGCCCTTCTGGCAGCCATCGGTGTAGACGTACCGGATAACATCCGCTGCATCACTTTTGTAGGTGAAAAAGAGAATAAGCTGATCGCAGAAGAGCTTATGATGCCGATTCTGGGTATTGTTCCTGCAAAAGATTTTGACGATGCAGTAGAAAAAGCAGTTTGGTTAGAGCATGGCAACCGCCACTCCGCTCACATTCACTCCAAGAATGTTGACAGAATCACCAAATATGCGAAAGCCCTGGATACCGCTATTCTGGTTAAGAACGGTCCATCCTATGCAGCACTTGGCTTCGGCGGTGAAAGCATCTGTACTTTCACAATCGCCAGCAGAACCGGTGAAGGCTTAACCAGTGCAAAATCCTTTACCAAGAAGAGACGCTGCGTAATGACAGACAGTCTTTGCATTCGATAATATAGAGAAAGGATGAAAAGAGATGGCAGTTAATTCAACAGACGTAGAAGCAATTGTAAGACAGGTACTTGCCAGCATGGAAGGCGGTGTGGCTCCGGCAGTTTCAGCCAGACCCGCAGCAGCAGGAAGTATCCCGAAAACAGCACGTGTAGCCGTTTTAACAGCAAAGAAGCATTTCGATATCAAGGAATATCCTATTCCGGAAATCGGCGATGATGATCTTCTGGTTAAAGTAGAAGGCTGTGGTGTCTGCGGTACAGATGCTCACGAATATAAAAACGACCCATTCGGCCTGATCCCTGTAGCCCTTGGACATGAAGGTACAGGCGAAATCGTAGCCATGGGTAAAAATGTAAAAGTAGACAGCGCAGGAAAAGCAGTGAAAGTCGGTGATAAGATTGTTACCTGTATGATCTTTAAGGATGATCCTGAAATCACCATGTTTGACTTAAACAAAAAGAACGTTGGCGGCGCTGATGTATATGGTCTTCTTCCGGAAGATGCATCCAACTTCAACGGTTGGTTTGCAGATTATATCTGGATCAGAGGATCTCTCGGATCTACATTCTTTAATGTATCTGATCTGGATCTGGATTCCCGTATTCTGATCGAACCATGTGCAGTTCTGATTCATGCGGTAGAAAGAGCAAAGAGTACAGGAATTTTAAGATTTAACAGCAGAGTAGTCGTACAGGGCTGTGGACCGATCGGTCTGATCTGTATCGCTATTTTAAAGACCATGGGACATGTAAATGTTATCGCAGTAGATGGAAATGAGCAGAGACTGGAATTTGCTAAAAAGCTTGGTGCAGCAGGCAGTGTGAACTTTATGGAACATAAAGGAATCGAAAACCTGACAGCAGCTGTAAAAGATGCTTTTGGCGGACATCTTGCAGATTTCGCTTTTCAGTGTACAGGTTCTCCTATAGCACACGCTAATATTTACAAATTTATCAGAAATGGCGGAGGTCTTTGTGAACTTGGTTTCTTCATCAATGGTGGAGATGCAACCATAAATCCTCACTTCGATCTTTGCTCCAAAGAAATCACACTGGTTGGTTCCTGGGTATATACCTTAAGAGATTATGTTACAACCTTTGATTTCCTCAGAGCAGCCAAAGCAATCGGACTTCCAATGTCTGATCTGATCACAGACAGATTCCCGCTGGATAAGATCAACGAAGCATTAGAAAAGAATCTGGCAATGACAGGTCTCAAGATTGCAATTGTGAACGAATAAAATGGATACATACGGAACGAAAGAAAAGTCTTAAGTTCCGGAAGGAGAAAACGGTATGGACGAAATCAAGGTTGAAGAAATGAATGATGAAAGAGCCGTTGGTATCTTGGAAGTATTCGGATTAACAACAGCGTTTCTGGCAGCAGATGCCGGATGTAAGGCTGCAGACGTTACTCTGGAGAACTTCGACAAGAACAAACCGGCAAATGCAGATGCCCTCCCGGTTCCACTCCTTGTAACTATCAAGTTCCGCGGAACAGTAACAGATGTTGAAGCAGCACTGGAAGCAGCAAAAGCTGTAGCAGCTGCGGGAGCAGGTATCGTACAAAGTTATGTGATTCCAAGACCCACAGCAGACTGCTGCAAGATGTTGAAACTGAACGCTTTTGACAAGAGATAGAAATAGAAACAAATTGATAAAATTTATGGAGGATTAAAATTATGGCACAGGAAGCATTAGGAATGATTGAAACAAGAGGCCTTACAGCTGCAATCGAAGCAGCAGATGCAATGACCAAAGCAGCAGAAGTTGCTTTAGTTGGAACAGAAAAAATCGGTAGCGGACTTGTAACAGTTATGGTTCGTGGCGATGTAGGAGCTGTAAAAGCAGCAGTAGAAGCAGGTGCATCTGCAGCAGGCAGACTTGGTGAATTAGTGGCTCAGCATGTAATCCCAAGACCACACAACGATGTAGAAAAAATCTTACCTACAGTATAAAATCTGAAAGGATTTGATTTATGGGAAAATCATACGGCTTTATAGAAATTCAAGGTGTCGTGGCTGCTATGGATGCGTTAGACATCATGTGCAAAACGGCAAACGTTGAGCTGGCAACATGGGAACGTAAGCTGGGTGGACGACTGGTAACACTGATTGTCCAGGGCGATGTTTCAGCAGTAACACAAGCCGTGGAAACCGCAGCAGCAAATGCGATAAAAAAACCTGCAGTGCAGGGCGTTATTGCAAATCCGCATCCGGAAATTGTAAGACTGGTGGAAAAATCAGCCAGCAGATTCAAAAACGCGGATGGTACTTTAAAGTAACTACTATGACCCGGGACGGGACAAAAACAATTTTTTTCAATGATTAAGGAGGAAATAATCATGGCACAGGAAGCATTAGGAATGGTTGAAACCAGAGGTTTAGTAGCATCTATCGAAGCAGCAGATGCAATGTGTAAAGCAGCTAATGTTACATTAGTTGGAACAGAAAAAATCGGTAGCGGACTTGTAACAGTTATGGTTCGTGGTGATGTAGGAGCTGTTAAATCTTCTGTAGAAGCTGGTGCAAACAGCGCAGCTAAATTAGGCGAACTGATTGCTACACATGTAATCCCAAGACCACACAACGATGTTGAAATGATCTTACCAAAGGTAAAATAATCCAGAAAGATAAGTGGTGTTAGAGTTGGATACAAATAATGTAGAACTGATTACAAAGATGGTAATCCAGGCACTGAACCAGCAGGAGGCTAAGAAAAGCGAGCAAGGCTTTCTGGTCCCTGTTGGCGTATCCGCTAGACATGTTCATTTAACACAGGAGCATGTGGAGATCTTATTTGGAGAAGGTTACCATCTGACAAAGAAAAAAGAACTTATGGGTGGCCAGTTTGCTTCCAATGAACAGGTTACACTGGTAGGACTGAAACTTAGAGCAATTGAAAATGTCAGAATCCTGGGACCAACAAGAAAGAAAAGCCAGGTAGAAATCTCTGCTACAGACGCCAGATCACTCGGAATCAATGCACCAATCAGAGAATCCGGTAATGTTGCCGGAAGTGCACCTATTGCACTGGTTGGTCCAAAAGGCGTTTTGTATCTGAATGAAGGATGTATCGTTGCACAGAGACATATTCATATGTCTCCGGCAGATGCCGCAGCATCCGGATATAAAGACGGAGATTATGTATCAGTAAAAGTAGAAAACGAAAGAGGAACTACCTTTAATCAGGTAAAAATTCGAGTAGACGAGTCCTTTACATTGGAAATGCACATCGATACAGATGAAGCAAATGCAGCAAAGATCGCCCAGGGCGATACAGTCAGAATTGTGAGAGACTGAAAACAAAAGTAATATTTATTTGTGATACAGGAGGTACGTCGTGATAGCAGCAAAAGTAGTAGGAAGTATTGTTTCCACAAGGAAAAGTGAAAACTTAATCGGAAATAAATTCATGATCGTAGAACCTGTAGAACGTATGAAAGGTCATACGAATCAATTTGTGGCCATTGATAACATAGGAGCCGGTATCGGCGAATATGTTTTAGTTGCACAGGGCAGTGCTGCCAGAATCGGTTGCGGTTTGGCCAGCGCTCCCATTGATGCAGCTATTGTAGGTATTATTGATGACCCAAGTGGATTGGAGTAATTGATCATGGAACTAGTTGAGTTTAGTGGACTTATCAGGGATAGCGGTATCGTCGGTGCCGGCGGTGCAGGATTCCCCACCTATGCGAAAATAGACCAGCGGACAGAAACCATTGTACTGAACTGTGCAGAGTGTGAGCCGCTGCTCAAACTTCACAGACAGCTGCTGGAGGTACATGCAAGAGAAATCATGCAGGCACTGGATATGGTGGCCGACGTGGTAGGTGCAAAAGAAGTCATAATCGGAGTGAAAGGTGAATATAAAGATACAGTACGCGCATTAAAGGAATGCATTGGTGAATTCCCGAAGATGAAGATCAAACTGCTGGATAGTGTGTATCCGATGGGAGATGAGGTAGTACTGATCTATGAGGCAACCGGAAAAGTTGTCAGACCGGGCGGACTTCCGGTAGAATCCGGAGTGGCAGTGTTTAATGTAGAGACTATGTATAATCTTTACAGAGCTGTGAAAGAGAACCATCCGGTAACTGACAAAGTGGTATCTGTGGTAGGAGAAGTAGAACATCCTGTTTCTGCCAGAGTACCAATCGGCTGCAAGATAGAAGATGTTGTTGCTCTTGCAGGAGAGATCACAACAAAAGATCCTGTATTCCTGATCGGAGGCCCGATGATGGGCTTTATCGGAAACGGGGATATGGCTGTAACAAAAACAACAAACGCGATTCTGGTGCTTCCAAAGGATCACCAGATCATACATAGAAAACAGGCAAATGCTTCCATAGAGTTAAAACGTGCAGCATCTTCCTGTTGTCAGTGTGAGACCTGTACTGCCTTATGTCCAAGGCATGCACTGGGACATCCCATTGAGCCTCATTTATTCATGAGAGCAGCAGCAAATCACGATTTCAGCAATGCCAATGTATTTTTAAATACATTTTATTGCTGCTCCTGTGGTGTTTGCGAAATGTATGCGTGTCCTCAGGGGCTTTCCCCAAGGTCATTGATCACAGAGTACAAAACAGGACTTCGTGCCGCAGGCATTAAAGCGCCTACGGATCCGAAGGTGGAATCGGTCAAACCGTCCAGAGAATACAGAAAAGTACCGGAAGGACGC
>JBJENT010000248.1:0-6363 GCA_051880335.1 Lachnospiraceae bacterium | reverse complement strand
CTTTACATTTTCCGCATTTAATACATTTTTCCTGATCAATATAAGATTTCCCTTTCCGAAAGGAAATGGCTCCTCTTGGACAGACTTCCTGACATGGGTGTGCAGTACAACCCATACATTTATCAGAAACCATATACTGATTTTCCGGACAGGAATTACAACCGGATGAAATAACCTGCAAAAGTGGTGGCTCATAGTACTTTTCATCAATGTTACTAAGCTCCATACCCTGGGATACATGTACCGGCATATTTTCCGGTCTGAGTGACATACCCATTGCCAGTCTGAGTCTTTCCCGGACTACCGCTCTTTCCCGGTAGACGTTCTCCAGCATGTCTGACTCTTCATAATCTACAATTTTATATGGTAAACTTTCCATATCATCAATCAGATTAGTAGAAGTATACGCAAGATTTGCAATTTCTTTAAAAACTCGTCTACGCATCTTTCGTACTTGTGTATCGATTCCTCGCATGTGATTTCCTCCGTCACAGGTTTTATAGCTCCTAAATTGCCATGTATATTTTTACACAAAGCATCTGGAAAATCAAGCTATCTTTTTCTTCGTCCTAGCCAGATAAACAGACCTGTTACCAGGAAAAAGAGCGGAACAATTATCGTAATAAGTATACTGATAAACATAATATCCGATGTTGGCAGTGTCAGATAACTGATTTCATAGTTTTTGGCCGGTATGGATATGCTGGCTGGTACTTCTACCAGACTGCTGATGGTATTGGTAAACAATCGCAGATTCTGTCCGGCCACCATCTCATCTGCACCGGATGTAAACAAAACTGCTGATGTATATACCATAAGCTTCTGCTCTGTTCCATCTTCCAGTGTTTTACCGGTATAAGCGGCCAGGGCAAAGGGGCCATCTATGTCTCCTTCAACTTTTTCCAGTTCCGTATGTTCAACCGGATTAACCCTTCCAAAAGCGGACTCTGAAGTGGTAAGCAGATAATGTATTTTTCCATCTTCCTCTGCTTTTTCATCTATCAGGATACCGGATGCATAGGGTACAAAAATATAATTATCGGTAATATTGTAAGTCAGGTCATCGTACTCAATATTGGGGAACAGATAAAGCAGATTCTGATAATAATAATCTTCATCTCCTTCCAAGACCATTCCATCCTGAACTTTTGCAATATATTTTTCTATCAGTGATAAATAACGTTCCTGGGAGTTTTCTGTATATCCATATATAAACAGTACATTTCCACCCAGATCAATATAATCGCTTATTTTACCCACATCATCACCGGACAAATCAGACATTGGTGCATTAATGAGCAAAGCCTCAGCATCATCAGGGACCTTATCAACATCCAGAAGATTCAGTATTTCATAATCAATATTCAGTTTTTCTATAGCAGACAAATAAGAAGCTTCGTATTCACTTTCCCCATGACCTGTCAGCATATAAATCTTTGGCATATCATCTGATGTAACATATGCAAGAGCGCTGGTAATCTGCCCTTCTGCATCATATCCGGTAGGTTCATAAGAATAAGTTTCGTAGTTAAGTTCCTCTATATATAAATCATCGTATTGGATGCATTTACTCCTTTTATCACTCTCAACAATTAAACTACCGGTAGTCAAAGTACTATCTGCATATTTTTGAGAAAAGGTGGGATTAGAAGCCGGATCAACGTAGATGATCGAAATATGTTTGGAATAATCCTCATATCTGTTCAAAGTCTCCGACACCGTTGCATCCATTGCACTTTCTGTAGACAAAACATAGATTCGTATATCTTCCTGAAGGGTATCCATGGTTTTATAAGAATCATCTGTCAAAGAATATAATCCTGAAGATGTCACATCCAGAACCGTATATTTTGTCGGTGCCATATTCAATAAAATATTACCAAATATTACAATTGCGATGATCACGATAACCTTTGCAGATTTGACAAACAGAAGCTTTTTCTGTGTATTAGAAAAACTGTATTGCCTTTTTCGAATGGACAAAACCGAAAAATATAATAGCAGGCCAATAAATGATATATCATAAACGATTGCCCGAAAATCCAGAGAACCATTTGTCAGATTAATAAATGGCGTTGTTAAATCAATACATTTAGCTATCCGGGTCAAAACATTTCCAGTTGCAGAAAGCATGCTGCAAAGTCCGGATATGATATAACATACAAAAATGACCGCCATGGATATAATGGCTGCAACCACCTGACTCTCCGTAAAAGAGGATATAAAAAGTCCAATTGCCATTGCTGCAGAACCATATAAAAAGAACGCCAGAATAGATAAGTAAGATTCCGCGTATGGAATCGTTCCAAATTTGCTCAACATAACCGGCCATATACATACCAC
Source organism: Lachnospiraceae bacterium (assembly GCA_051880335.1). Classification (GTDB taxonomy): domain Bacteria; phylum Bacillota; class Clostridia; order Lachnospirales; family Lachnospiraceae; genus 1XD8-76. Next base: position 4,020 of record JBJENT010000248.1, on the reverse strand, counting down.
CAGGCATGGTATGGCAAAAACAGTCTCCAACGCAAAGTATTTTCCTGCAATGATTTTTCCAACACTGACCGGAGATGTTAATAAAAGCTGATCTATCTTATTCTTCCGCTCTTCTGCAAGAGTCCGCATGGTCAGAATCGGCATCGCAATAATGAATATCATAATTGCACTTTGAAGTGCATAAGCAATATAGGGATATCCATACAGAACATTGGAAACAGATACATATAAATCAATAAAAAATAATACTATTCCCATGAATAACCATCCCAAAAAGGAATGAATATACATTTTTAATTCTCTTTTATATATGGCAATCATTCCTGTTCCTCCTGCTCATTTTCTGTCAGTTCCAGAAATACGTCTTCCAGGGGCTTATCCAGCTGATTCATATCCAGAGATGCAACTAATTTTCCCCTTGAAATGATGTAGACATGGTCACATACAGCACTAACCTCTGTCAAAATATGGGAACTCAGAAGAACCGTATGTTCCCTGCCCAGCTGTTTTATCAGTTCCCTGATTTCTATGATCTGCTTCGGATCCATACCAACTGTGGGCTCATCTAAAATGATCACATCCGGATATCCTACCATTGCCTGAGCCAGTCCAACTCTCTGCTTATAGCCTTTTGATAAATTTTTGATCAGACGATCTTCTACATCCATAATTCCTGTCTGGACCATGATCTCTTCCAGCTGGTCATCCAAAATATCCTTTTTTACACCCTTTAGCCGGGCAACAAAAGAAAGGAACTCCCAAACGGTCATATCCGGATAAAGAGGTGGAATTTCCGGCAGATACCCAATAAAACTTTTTGCCTTTTCCGGCTCTTTCTGCAAGTCATATCCACCAATCAGAATTTCGCCTTCTGTAGGTGCCAGATATCCGGTTATCAGATTCATGGTCGTTGACTTACCGGCACCGTTGGATCCAAGAAGTCCATAAATCACACCTTTCTCCAGTTCAAAACTGATATGATCAACTGCGGTCTTTTTTCCATATTCTTTTGTAAGATTCTTTACCTCAACCAAGAAAAACACCTCCATTACTGCTTTTCGACAAAATATATATTTCCTGCACAAAATTCGAACTCTTCAACTTTTTTCTGCATAATATAATACAAATCATTTAATTTAAAGGAAAGTTTATATGCAAAAAAAACCTATGTATACTCCTGTTACATCGCGTCCAATTGCAATGGCTTATGTTCCTTTTCAGAAAGCTCCGATTATGTATGAAAACCTGGAAGATGCTTTTCATAGAGGAACAATATTCCCGGAACTGGATAAACCTTTCCATGGAAAGAGAGGTCGCCGATGAATAACATGAACAACAGCTCAGAACGAAAAAAACTTTTAAATACCATTAATGTACTTGATTTCACACTGGTAGACTTAAAACTATATCTGGATACCCACCCATATGATACAGATGCTATGCAGTATTTTCTTCATTATAATAGATTAAAACAGCAGGCTGTATCTAATTATACAATAAAATATGGACCTATAGACACAAACAGTATAAATTCCTGTTCAGATTCTTGGAAATGGGCGTTACAACCTATGCCTTGGGAAGTGGGGTGCGAATAAATGTGGAATTATGAAAAAAGATTACAATATCCTGTAAAAATTACTACACCGAACGCCAAACTGGCTCAGGTCATCATTACACAATATGGTGGGCCGGATGGTGAATCCAGTGCTTCACTCCGTTATTTATCCCAGCGATATACGATGCCTTATCCTGAAATTGCAGGTCTTCTGACAGATATAGCAACAGAAGAAATGGCACATATGGAAATGATTTCCGCTATCGTGTATCAGCTCACAAAAAATCTTTCTATGGAAGAAATCGAAAATAGTGGATTTGCAACATACTATGTGGATCATACCGCAGGTATCTGGCCACAGGCTGCCAGCGGTGTTCCTTTTTCCAGTGCATCTCTCCAGTCAAAAGGAGATGTCATTACAGATCTGATAGAAGACCTTGCAGCAGAGCAAAAAGCCAGAACCACCTATGATAACATATTACGTCTTATAAAAGATCCGGAGGTATGTGACCCGATTCGTTTCCTCCGTCAACGTGAAATCGTTCATTTCCAGCGATTTGGTGAAGCCTTGGAACTGGCTTTAGAAAGACTTGACGAAAAGAACTTTTATATGTGTAATCCGGCGTTTGATTCCAATTGCGGATGCGATTGCAAATAATCTACGGTACGGGGCCGGTTATGGCATCTTTTTTCCTTTCCGGCTCCCTATATAGAAATACATTTTATCCTGAATTCTTAAGGTCTGTATCACACGTTTATCTCTTACAATATCCATATATTTTCCATGATTCTTATCAGAAAAACGTTTGGATGTTTTAATGTAGTATTTTCCTTCTTTTGTATACTCAGACTGCTTCGTCTTCAGCTTTAATTTATAATTTTTTCTCTTTTTAAAAATATATCCTGTCCCTACATACTCCTTTTCCAGAGACCTGCTGATCCAATATACATCCGCTTTTCGGAAAAACCAAAAAAAGATAAAAAGAAAACCTCCTGTTGTACCGCCTCCAACGGTAGCTGCAACGGTAACTGCTATAGGCAATAAAGGAATCTCTTTCTCCTTTTTCGGATAAACACCCAATGGTATTGTATTCTCATGAATCGGAAAAAGCTGATCGGACTCCAGCGATGGATAAATCAATTCTATTTTATCCGTTTCATCCCTTTCTGATTCTTCCCATTTCATTTTTTCTTCTTCCGATAAATAGAGTTTTGGACTTTTTCCATTTCTATGCGCTGTCCATGATGTCTCTATAAGATTACTGTCTATTATTTCCAGTTCATCCCCCGGTTCCTCTTCTGCATTTTCTTCTATCTCCTCTGCTGCTGCTTTTCTTTTACTTTTTTTCACATCTAAAGTGTACACATCCGAGCGGTTGTCAACCAGATCCCGTACAAGAATTTTTAAAGTCGTACTTTCCTCTAACGTTATATATTCTTCCTTCTGCCAGTTTATACCACCATCAAAGGAATAGCCCAGTTCGTGCATTCCACTTACAGCATCTTCTGCATATACCGTAACAACAGCAGCCCCGTCCTTCCAGGTTCCACTGGGTTTTGTAAGTACCTTGGTAATAACAGGTGCTTCCGTATCAACAAATATGACATCCTGCTCCCACTGCAGAATATTACCGGATTCATCTTTTACATAAACCGTTATTTTATCATTGTTATCCAGTAAAACTGTGAAATCGCCTGTGTCGTTATGTTCAGATTCTGTTCCGTCAGATTCCCGGACATACCAATACTCCAATTGCCCATCACTGGCATCATCTGCCACAACATGAATGGTAATCTTTTTTGGACAGGGCTCCTTTGTATATTCAAAGGAGTCTATGATAACTTCCTGCATCTCCGGCTCTGTATGATCCTGTACATCAAAATATAGAATCAGATCCTGAGGTTCATCTTCGTCAAGCATTCGAATTGTGGTTTCAAAAGAATCGGACACATGGGAAAATGTATAATCTTCCGTAGTCTGACCATCCATAAAAAAATATACTGAATCCAGAAGTTCCGGATCATCCGATATCTTTTCCATAATATTCTCATTGTTATAAACAACCCATATATCCAGATCTTTTATATGCAAGGTTGCCCCAGCCTCTATGCTTTGAATAGAATCCTGTATCATTAGATGATCCTTTTTCAATGGTATCACAGTCAATGTGCCGACTTGCGATATACATTCCTCTTCTTCTCCCTGCATTTTTATCCGGTACCAGTAATCACCGTCCTCCAGTGACACCGAAAAGGAAAGTGTAGTAGTTCCATTCGTATTTTCGATATCTTCAGTAACTGTATATTTATCATCAGACAAATCTATATCTTCCCAATCTTCTTCTATGGGATTTTCTTTGTCTTCTTTTTTCTGTTTTTGCCAGGAATAACTGTGCATTCCCATAAACTCTGCAGTCATATCAACTTGTTGTTTTTCAATGCGCTCCATTTCTGTTTCCTGCAAG
>JBJENT010000247.1:0-6397 GCA_051880335.1 Lachnospiraceae bacterium | reverse complement strand
CCTGATTATGAAAAGGCAGAAACGACTATTTTTATAATGATGAGCATAAATATAATTGCAAGTACATATAACCCAACTACGACTGCAATAACAGCCACTGCAAAAAAAATGCCAAACCCTACGGCAAAACCAAGACCCATCAACTGCGCAAAAATAAAATCATACCATCGATAGTAATTGTTCTTTTTTCTGGCAAAAAGGATCACTCCCCATATTGCTGAGATAATGCTGCCAACAGGACCTATCCATACGACAGCCGGATATTCATTTCCACAAAAAGCACCGTAAAGAGGGGCATATATGCATGCTCCAAGTACAATATGTAATAGGGCAGCAAAAAGGACGGATAAGCTCCAAAATATTTTTGCATGAACTGTGAGCTGACCGAAGGAATTATCAAGTTTTTTTGTTTTCTCTTGTGGAAAATTCTTTTTTTCAGGTTGGAATTTTTGGTTTTTTGCAACAGCCAAAGCTGTAATCATACTTTGCTTTCCCATTTTTTCAGCTTCACAATATGGACAGATTTTTTTACGTTTCCAATACCAGTGTTTCGGATTCTTCTTACATTCGCGCATTTTTGCTTTATAATCCGTTAAAGCTTTTTTCCATTCAGTTGCTGTTGGCCTTGCCGAAGGATCACTGTGTCCCTCAACAAAAGCTCGTTCAAAAAGCTTTTGTATAGAAATTGGAAAGCTTTTCAGATCCGGCGTCCAGCTTGGTATGGTACAGTTTTCAACTTCCACAAAAAACGGTGTTTCTCCTGCTTCCACTCTATTGTCCAGACTCGGCATTGGCGTAGAATCTTCTGTGGATTCTGGTTTACATAAATACGGATGGCACCCATTCATCAACATTCTGAAGCAGTGGATAGCCAATGCAAATCGATCTGTTTCTACCGTAAAGGTTTGACCACCCGTTTCAAAATATTTTTTATAGGTAGTACCTTTGCAGTTCTTTAAGATTTCCGGAGCAACGTACCCTGGCGAACAGACCATACAGGGAAATACTTTCTGATTTGTGCGAAAATGGCAGGAGTCAGCATCCACGATTTTCACCTGACAACGCCCTGCTATTTTGATATTTCTGGGGCCGAAATCTCCGATGACCTGATGCTGTCCATGGAGTTTTTCCACGGCTGAACACAGATCGATCAGAGTGGAAACTTTTTCCAAAGTACTGATTGTTTTTTTATTTTCATTCAAACTAAAGGAATAAAGATTATGGAGTTCCAATGAGGATTTTACTTTTTTCATCCCGAACCCGATAAACTGCCCACTTTCATCATAAAGAGAGGCTAAAGGCCAGGCTACTTTATCAAGGATTCCCGATTGAATGAAGCCCGGGGTATTGCTCAGCTTGACCATTTCCCTTATTTTCTCTTCTCTGGCCATAGCATCCTGCCTTGAAATATATATTTTGGCGACTACATTCTCGTACCCTTCGATTGTGTATATGGCTCCTTCGCCACCCTTTTTTAGGGCCGGTTCATTCAGTTGTATTCTGGTATTGCTTTTCGTGCGTACAATCATGGCTCTTCTCTTTCCCACTGCTTTTTCCGAAGTGCATCCCAATCTATGGGAGCATAATATTCGGCCTCACGTCTATTGGGTTTGGTCTCTGTATTGATCACTGCCACCAATGTTTTGTCATCGTTGATTCGCTTTAAACTTCGCATATACTTATCTGCTGATTTTTCCAATCGCTTAATATCTTTTTCTCTTATCTCATAATGATTTAAAAACAATTCTGCAAAAGCCACGTTTATAGGGCTTTTTTCTTTTTCGAGTTCAGGGGGACACATCTGATCCCATATTCCGTCTGTCATCAGCATGTAGGCACAGACATCATTTACTTTTCCAAATTTCCAGTAGGAGGCACCAAAGCATAATGGATAGACCCTGCCTTCTTCATCCCGCTGCTGGGTGGTAACCTGTTTGTAGGTGCCATCCGTGATCTGTGCTATGAGCCCGCTGTCGCCGGACTGACCGTAGTATAAGGTTTTACTTTTTTCGTCATATATCGCCAGGCATAATGTACAATCATATTCCTCTACTTCATTTCCTTCCTCTCTTGCTATGTTATCAATTTTCAGGTAGGCTCTGGTAAATGCTCTACGCATCATATGAAAGACATTTTCATCTGACATTTCGCCGGTATAATTTCTGACACAATAGGAAACCACATAACTGGAGGAAATCATGGCTCCCTTATCGGAGCGATCACAACTTCCCAGTCCATCGGCTACCGCTGTATATACAATGCCATTCTTATTCTGTATACGGAACGCATCCTGACAGGGAACGTTTTTTTCAATATGATATGGCCCCGGCATATTCACCTTGTATATCGCTATCATCTCTTCCTCCTAACGGTATCATCACTTTCTTCTGAACCGGGAAAGGAACCGGCTCTTGCCTTGATTCCTTTCCCGGTTACAATCTTTAGTCAACGTTAAGCCAAGATTCTAATTTCGCAGCCCTGACACTACAGTCCTCTTTTTGTAATGGATCATCCTCATCTTTTATGGTTACGTTTTCAGTCGGAGCGCTGGCTGATTCAGTCTTTAACGAGACTTCCAGTACTTGAAAAAATCCGGTGAAGTCATATGCCTTTTCATCCACTAATTCCAGCACTCTGGGACCTCCCGTAATTTTAACTGCTGTTTCTTTGTTATAGCCCGGTACACCCATAAACCAGGGGAGCAGCTTTTTCTCTTTCGTTCTTTTTCTTATATTTTGGGCAATTGGATCTATATTATTGCCATAGCTGTCATATCCGTCAGAGAGGAGAACCGCATAGGGACGACGCACTCCCATTCCCAGTTCTCTGTAGTACTTTTCACGTTCTTTCAATTTATCCTGCATCATATTCAGGGCGACAGACAGATTGGTACATCCATCTGCTGTGATTTTCACCGGTTCCATGTTTTTAATGGAAGTCCAATCCTGTACGATCTCCGCTTTATCATTAAAAGCTATGATGCAGATATCAACAAGCTCAGCGGCATTTGGGTCTTTACAAATGTCCTGCCGAAAGCGGTTGATGGAACGAACCACCTGATCGATGGGTTTCCCAATCATGGATCCGGACTTGTCGATAACAATAATAACCAGCAAATGTGCTTCGTTTATACATTCCGGTGCTAAAATTCCTTCATCATTAAAATAGTTTTCCATTTTTTCCTCCTTTGATTTGCCAAGCCGACGAATCGGCTTTACGCACTTTTTCAACCATTCTTCTTGGGATAAAGTTTTGTATCCAGAACAGAAATATAAGTTCCATCCTTTTTCAAAATTGCTTCCACAATATGTAACGCGCCAGTTGGTATTTCATTTTCATCGATATCAGCCGCCAGGAAAACGTTACCTAACTGTTTTAGAAGAAATGTCTCTTTTCCATTCTCCAGTGTGATAATGTCTCCAACTTGAAACCCGAAGGTGGAATACGTCAGCTCATCTTCCAGGTTCGTGGAAGGCGGGTTTTCAATGAAATATTTCCACACAAAGTCTAAAAACAATTCGGAAACTTCTATTTCTTCAATATCCCTATTGATTTCCTTTATTAGTTGATTTAGTTCCTTCATTCAATGCCTCCTGTCAATCATTAATCATAATCTTTGTATCTGCAGATAGTGCAGAAGCGATAGCGACCACGCTTATCATGTAATACGATCACATCGTTTCCGCATCTGGGGCATCTCTCATAGGAATCAAAGTAAACCCTTCTTCTTATTTTTTTCATTTTGTTCTTCATGTTGTTTTCCTCCTTTGGTTTGTGTTTTGCCTTCTGCCGGATGTCGGCTTCAGGCGGTTTGTTTGTTTCTAATAAAACCGTATCACACGCCATATGTTTCGTCAGGAAGGGAAAACGCCCCTTTTATCGGGGAAAACTCTGTTTTTAGGGGGAAAAAGCAAGACAACTATAGGAAGCACGCGACGTCAGTCGTGTGAGGCTTCATAAGAAATTCTGAAGAAATTTTCCAAAGAAAAAAGGACCGGCAATGCCGATCCTATATTTCTATTTCTTTCAAAAGATACTCCGAAATGAACGATACGTTTTCTCTTTTTTCAAATAATCCAGAAATGAGCGATATCTTTCTGTAGTACATATTTCAGAACAGAACGAACAGAATTTTTCTATTTCGTTATACGTTAACCCGCCAAGAGATAGCATTTGTACCTCAAAGAGCAGATAAGCTACAACAACTCCTTCCACATCATGTTCATCAATCGCTTTTTTAATCCAGTACCTTGACGCCCTAATCCAGTCATCTCCTATGGGATAACATGGGAACATTCTATCTTCCAATAAACGTATTCCTTTACTCAAAGGTAAAATTGCAGACTCGCTGTGCCCGGATTGCTCGTTGCAAAAGTCATCCATTGTAATAACCCCCTGTTTTATTTCATCCAGGGCATTCAATATCAGGCAAAATGCATTAATATCCATCAAGTATATCAGATTATCATAACTCAATGATTTCTCAACTTCATCTCTAACTTTCCTGAAATCTTGTAGAATAGTATCCTGTCGAAAAACACCCTCTATTTCATTCTTTCTGTAATAAGTTGCCAACCGGCCTCTTACCTCGGCGTCCTCTAAATCTGTTTCATTTGTAAGCAATAATTCTCTTGCATCTGTGCTCAATTTTTCTCCCCGGTACGCAACAGTATGGATGATACCATCAAGCATAAACTTCTTTGTATGGAATCCGTCACACATCACCTGTCGATATCGAAGCTTCCCGACAGAATAGCCACTTCGGTCATCTCTATCTCTATCTGCATCGTCCTTTTCATAGCATGATTTCACCCTATCCCATCTGTTACTGAAGTGGGAAATAACATCATTTATCCCGAATTCAAATTTGTATATCAGGGATAATATCGTGTAGGTAAAGATAAGATGCTCTTTATCTGCAAGTAAGACTTCCTGTTCAAACCGTTCTTCATATTCTTTCCGAAGAAACGGAAAATCTACTTCTTCCTGAAGATGATATGGCAAATCCTGAACCGGTGCAAAGGATAAGATGATTTCGCTGTACTTTTTCTGTTTCTCCAGATCTTTCATCAAAACGTTCATTGTTGCATCATCGATCACATCCGTAAAGCTGAAACATTCTGCCAGGAAACAGTTTTTCAAACAAAGGGCCACATCCTCTGTGCGGATTCCTTTCTGGAGTAATTCCCGAAATCCGGCAATCTCCTTTTCTGTTATCAACCATTCCATCTTCCAATAATAATTCCTATCATCCTCGTTGTTATATTTAAACCAGGCGAATAAACGGATGATCTCAAGGCCCAATACAATCTTGCATTCATCCTCTTCAAACAGGTAGGATTCTACTTCGACTCTTGTATCTATATGCTGAAAAAGACTTCGTTCTTCCAGTTCCCCTGCTTCCAGAACTGCCCTGGCATAACCAAAAGAACATGGCCCCTTACTGTTTTGAATACTTTCCTTGAACTTCACACGAATATAATCTGAAAATTCGGGATTCTCTCTCATTCTACTAAATTTCCAATAAAGAAGGCTGGATATTGTATCTTGACATGACAAGTCCCAAATCTGATATTTCATATGGTTTCCCATAGGAACCCCCGCTTCATACAAATCAAACAGCCGCTCTTTATATACAGTCCTCTCCGGATGTTCCATCGTCTTCTTTATCAGTTCTTCCAGTACGATTCTGCTCTGACTTCCTTTCATAAAAAGAGCATACACGATAACTTCATTCCATCCCCGTAAGCCAAAGTTTCTCGAAAAAATCTCCCTTGGAAGCATTTGATTATATTCTGTATCTGCACATTGATTCTCAATCGCATAGGCAGTCAGGTATTCCTGCATGGTTCTATGAGAGGCAAAACCATAATCATTATTCCATACCTTGGTAAAGATACCGCTCCTTTCCAGATCAGAAACTATTGTGGGTATATTTTCCGGAAGAATACCCACATATTTTGCTGTCAAATCTTTGAAACAGCAGTCCTCTATTACATGGAACAGTTCCTCATAGCTACAGCTCATTTTTCTGTGTTTTGTGAGATAACATGCTATATACGAAAGCAGCCCATACATGGCGTCGCAGCTCAGGATACTGCCTTTTTCCGCCACCCAGCCCAGGTAGATTTCCATCAGATTTTGATACAGCTTTGCCTTATTTTCCGGCAAAGGATCCCCATATCGACAGAAGGTGATCAGCTGCGCCAGGGTAAGCGGAACGCTTGCCATCTGTTTTATCTCCGGACTTGTTTTTGCCCGCCGGAGGATTTCTTCCGCAACACTTACCCATGCATCCTGTTTGTCCTTTTTATAGATTATACTCAAACAGTTTTTACAGTATTCTCTGATAGTGCTGTCATTTAGTGGTTCTATTTCATAGAGTTTTTCAGAGTTT
>JBJENT010000246.1:2707-6451 GCA_051880335.1 Lachnospiraceae bacterium | reverse complement strand
GAATGGCAAAATGCACAAGGTTTGGGACAATTATAAAGATGGAAGAAAAGAATGGGATATGATAGAATGATACTGCCTGGGGAGAATTCCAGGCAGTATTATTATGTTATGGCGATGGAAAAATAATCTGCCAGAGAATAATTTGACGGAGAAACCAAAATGAAGCACTTGGTGGTAGGGATTCTGGCCCATGTGGATGCCGGAAAAACAACGTTATCAGAAGCAATGTTATATAAAAGCGGAACTATCCGAAATGCAGGCCGAGTAGATAAGGGGGATGCTTTTCTGGATACCTTTGAACTGGAGAAACAAAGAGGCATCACCATTTTCTCCAAGCAGGCAGTGCTGCCCCTTGATACCATGAGCATGACACTGTTAGACACACCGGGACATGTGGACTTTTCAGCGGAAATGGAACGGACGCTGCAGGTCCTGGACTATGCGATTCTTCTGATCAGTGGTGCTGATGGGGTACAGGGGCATACCAGAACTCTCTGGAACCTGTTAAAAAAATATGAGGTTCCCACCTTCCTTTTCTTTAATAAGATGGATCAGCCAGGGACAGATAAAAAGGCACTTTTGCAGGAATGTAAAGAAAAACTTTCGGATGGGATGGTGGATTTTTCAGAGATATTTGGGGATGAGTTTATAGAGAATGTGGCAGTGTGTGATGACAGGCTTTTGGAGCAGTTTCTGGAAGGAAATTTGAAGCCGGACTCAGAAGAACTTACAGAATCAATCAGGGATTTGGTTTGCGGAAGGAAGCTGTTCCCATGTCTTTTCGGAGCTGCTCTTCATATGCAGGGAGTGGAAGCACTGTTACAGTGTATTGAGAAATATACCAGACTGCCGGAATATCCTGCTGAATTTGGAGCCAAGGTTTTTAAAATATCCAGAGATGAACAGGGGAACCGTCTGACTTTCTGCAAAATTACCGGTGGAAAACTGAAGGTAAAGGACTTGCTGGAAGATGAAGACTGGAAAGAAAAAGTCAATCAGATCCGTATATACAGTGGGGCGAAATATCAAACTGCTGGCAGTGCTGATGCCGGACAGATATGTACACTGACAGGATTGTCGCATACCTATCCGGGAGAAGGGCTGGGGAGTGATAGCTCCGGTTATACGCCGGTACTGGAGCCGGTTATGACATACCAGATGATTTTACCGGATGATGTGGACGCAGCTGTCATGCTGCCAAAGGTCCGCCAGCTGGAGGAAGAAGAGCCACAGCTTCATGTAGTATGGGAAGAAAAACTGAAGGAAATCCATGTGCAGATCATGGGAGAAGTGCAGCTGGAAATCCTGAAGAGTATGATATTGCAGCGCTTTGGCGTGGAAGTTCATTTTGGCTGTGGCCATATTGTGTATAAAGAAACGATTCAGGATATCGTAGAAGGGGTCGGACATTTTGAACCCCTCAGACATTATGCGGAAGTGCATCTGCTTTTGGAGCCATTGGAACCGGGAAGTGGGATTCAGGTGGCGGCAAGCTGTTCAGAAGATCTGCTGGATCGTAACTGGCAGAGACTGATTCTGACACACCTGGAAGAAAAAGAACACAGAGGAGTTCTGACCGGTTCTGCCATAACCGATATAAAGATGACACTGGTGTCCGGCAAGGCACATCTGAAACATACTGAAGGTGGGGATTTCAGGCAGGCTACCTACCGGGCAGTCAGACAGGGCCTGATGCAGGCAAAATCTGTGCTGCTGGAACCATTTTATTCCTTTTCTCTGGAAATCCCGGAACAGATGCTGGGACGGGGAATGACAGATGTGGAACGCATGCACGGAACCTTTGAACCGCCCATGATAGAAGGCGGTGTTGCAGTGTTAAAAGGAAAAGCACCTGTTTCCTGCATGCAGTCCTACCAGAATGAAGTGACTGCCTATACCCGGGGACAAGGGAGACTCACATTGGTACTGGCCGGATATGGCCCATGCCATAATACGGAAGAAGTGCTTGCTGAAAAGCAGTATGACCCGGAACTGGACATGCGCAATCCTGCCGGTTCGGTTTTCTGTGCACATGGTGCAGGCTTTGTCGTGCCCTGGTATCAGGTGCCGGAGTATATGCACCTGGAAAGCATTGAAGACTTTTCCGGAGAGGTCCGGGCAGTTCAGCAAAGGATACCGGAGCAGAAGGAACCGGGAAGTATCGGCACCGATGAGATTGATGCGATTTTATCCAAGACGTTTTATGCTAACAGCCAGTCCAAAGTAGGCACCCGGAAATGGTCTTCTTATTCCAGAAATTCCGGAAATTATGGCAATACTGGAAATACTGGAAGGGATGCAGCAGGCACCGAAAGCCGAACGTATTCTTATGGGCGGGACAGCTCAAATTCGGGGAAAGAATGTTCAACCAAAGAATACCTTCTGGTGGATGGATATAATATTATTTTTGCATGGCAGGATCTGAAAGAACTTGCCGAAATCAATATAGACAGCGCCAGAGGAAAACTGTTGGATGTGCTATGCAATTATCAGGGCATCAAAAAATGTGAAGTGATTGCAGTATTTGACGCCTATCGTGTAGCTGGCCATGCCACGGAAATATCGGATTATCACAATATCCATGTGGTCTTTACCAAAGAAGCAGAAACTGCAGATCAGTATATTGAAAAATTTGCTCATGAAAATGGGAAAAAGTATAAAGTGACTGTGGCTACTTCTGATGGACTGGAGCAGATCATTATTCGCGGACAAGGATGTTTTCTCTTATCCGCCAGAGAATTTCAAAAGGAGATCGCCCATGCAAACCAGGTTCTGCGTACAGATTATCTGGAAAAACAAAAGAGCAATAAGCAGTATATGATGGATGACCTTAACGAGAGCACCAAAGAGCAGATTGCAGATTATCTCCAGAAATATGATGGATGAGGCCATATAGAAAATGAAAGAGTGTGTGTCATATAAAAGATAGAAAAGTGTATGGAGTGTATGGCATATAAAAAGACAGAAAAGTGCATGGCGTGTATGGCATATAAAAGACAGAAAAGTGAATGGCATATGGCATATAAAAAATAAAAAAGTGTATTGACATAAATCGCCACGAATGGTATTATATCACTCGTGGCGTAAGTCAAGCGGAAGTGTCGGAATTGGCAGACGAGCAAGACTAAGGATCTTGTGATCAATGCGATCGTGTGGGTTCAAGTCCCATCTTCCGCAGGTTTTGAAAGGAATGCAGTCTTGCATTTCTTTCTTTTTTTCTATTTTTATATATTTATCTTGATCTTGATTAGTTCTTTACTTTCGGTTTTGGATTCCTTTGACATGTGAAATCAATATTTATCCTAAATCCCATCCCAGTAGAAAAACGTTCGTTATGTGAAATCAGCATTTATCTCTAACCCCATCACTGAGGAAAAACGTTCGTTATGTGAAATCAGCATTTATTTCTAAACCCATCCCAATAGATTAATACTTGTTATGTGAAATCAATAATTTTTTCAAAACCCATTATAGCGAATTCATCACAAATCATGTGAAACAATTAAAATCTCTAAAACCCATCATGAACCATCTAAAAATTGTTATGTGTAATAATTTATTCAATTAAAACCCATCACAGGAAGTATATTTTTGTCATGTGAATTCAACATTCATATCTATTACCCATGACCGCTCTATTTATATGTCATGGGAACAAACTATTTTGAACGTATTCCCATTACTATTTTTGCAAAATTAAGTTTCCAGCGACCGTTATGGCATGTGGAGCCATTAGGGTATGTG
>JBJENT010000246.1:0-2607 GCA_051880335.1 Lachnospiraceae bacterium | reverse complement strand
TGCAAAATTAAGTTTCCAGCGACCGTTATGGCATGTGGAGCCATTAGGGTATGTGAAACCATTATGTCATGTAGATGAATCAACCTTTTCTTTACAGAGGGAAAAGGCTTGTTTCAAATAGAATAGCACAATAATGAAAAGGAGAAAAAGTATGAGCTTGACAGCAAATTTATGGTCAACATTGAATGACAGAAAAGCAGAACTTGATAAGACTATTGGTAAAGCAACAAAGATATTAAAACGTCCGGTTCAAGGAAACCTTGAAGTAAACAAAAGAGGAAAACATTACAGATACTACTTGAAAATGCCGGATATATCTGCAGGAAAGGATATATACGCAGGAAAGGATATATCTGCAGGTAAGGATATTTCTGCTGATAAGAAAGCTGTAAGAAAATACATAAGAGATCTTGATATGGCAAAAGCGCTTGCTAATCGTGATTACGCAAAACATGTATTAAAGAGTGCTAATAGCGAACTAAAACAAATTAATGCACTCTTGTCAATCTATAGAAATGCTACAGTAGAAGATTGCTTTACCAATCTAAATCCCGGAAGAAAACTTCTGGTAACTCCGATTCTGATGGATGACGAACAATATGCTGATGATTGGTTATCTGCTCGTAGCATGATAAAGAATACCTATCCAATACAAAGTTCCATACTTACAGAAAATGGTGAAACAGTAAGATCTAAATCTGAGAAAATCATTGCAGACAAACTTAGATTATCAGGAGTTCCATATAAATATGAGGAACCGCTTATCCTGGAGAATGTGATGAAATTTCCGGATTTCACTGTTCTAAATAAGAAAACAAGAAAAGTATATTACTGGGAGCATATGGGGATAATGGACAATTATGAGTATTTCACGAGTGCTATGGAGAAAATGGAGATTTACCTTAGAAATAATATTATTCTTGGAAAAAACCTAATTATAACATATGAAACAACAAATCAGCCGGTTTCGATTAATGTGATAGAAACTATCATCAAAGAATATCTTCTTTAATATCCTATAATTCCTAGTAAAAAAATATGAAAAAACTATTGACATATCTGTTTTGAGGTGGTAACTTATAGAAAACCTATAAAACCTACCAAGATAGTATGAAATGGGAAGAGCAATATGGTGGGTACATGAGATGAAAGGAAAGGACTAAAAGAAAAAAAGCAAAAGACAAAACTTGAAGACAAAATATGAAAGACAAAATATGAAAGACAAGGAAAGGAGTTCGAAATGATACCTGGAAGAAATCAACAGGATTTTACAAATAAAATTGTAAATCAGATGGCAAGGGAAAACTTAGATGCAATCATCCTCACCTCACCGGATGCTATCTTCTATGCTACGGGATATGCCAGTTCTTTTTTATATCATTCCTTCAATTACGGACTAACCGTTCTGGTAGTTAATAAGGATGGAAAGATGGCTATGATCCTAAGCGAGTTTGAAAAACAGGCGGCAGCAAGATCTACGGAAAACATAGAATTTATTGCATACCCGACATGGATTTATATTGAAGACTATGCCATTGCCGGACAGAAAAAGGAAGTACAGCCGGATGTGAATAAAAGCTTCAAAGAAGCACTTAAGTGGATCGAGGCAAACACAGCAGGTGGTATAGAGGAAAAAAGAATCGGTGTGCAGTATGACTCCATCAAATTTCAAACCTGGGAATATTTGTGTGAGCAGATCAAAAGAGAGAATCTGATCGATCTGAAAGAGTTTCTCATATCCATCAGAACCATCAAAACAAAATGGGAGATTGATGTGATACGGGAAGCAACACAGATATCAGAAAAGGCCATGTTAAGGACAGCAAAAGAAACTGTGGCAGGAATGACAGACACAGAAGTGACAAATCTGTTTCGAATGTATTGCCTGGAACAAAGTCAGGAAATCGTTGAGGTGACTCAGGATCATACCTTTGGAACCAATTTCGCTCCTTCCAGAATACTGAGCGGAAAGGTGCTTGAGAACGGAGATGTGATCCGGCTGGATGGAGGTCCAAAGCTGTCTGGATATAACTCAGACATAGCCAGAACCTTTGCAGTAGGTGGAAAAGCTTCTGAGGATAAGGAAAGAATTTACGAATGTCTATGGAAAGGCCGGAAGGCGGCCGAAAGTATTCTGGCACCGCAGGTACCCAGAAGTCAGGTTTTTCAAGCGATGCAGGATGCCATTCACAAAGCCGGTCTGCCGGAATACATAAGAGGACATCATGGTCACTCTCTTGGATGTTCCACCTTTGGAGAAGAGTATCCGTTCATTGCACCGGACGATAACAGACCTTTTGAACCGGGAATGATCTTCTGCCTGGAGGTTCCGTATTATAGCAGCAAACATCATTCTTACAATATTGAGGATACTTTTCTGGTGACGGAAAACGGAATTGAGTTTTTCTCACATGCAAGAGAAAGTCTGGATTTCACCAGCTGAATATTACAGGGCAGAATAAAGCAAAAGCACAACCAAGCAGAAAGGCAAAATCTTAGCAAGGCAGAAAGACAAAAGAAAAAGCAGCAAATCATAAAAAGCAAAATAAAATACAAAACATAAATAAACGCAAAACAAAAAGACAAAAACAAAGGAAGAAAAAGGAG